>PWXJ01000033.1 GCA_003561965.1 PVC group bacterium | reverse complement strand
GCAGGATAAGATTAACCTTGAGCAAATTTCACCTTGATTCTGTACTTCAGTAACTGCCTTCAACGCCCCACCATCATTTATTTAGGCAAACGCCAGGCTTTGGGAAATCCGGATATAGCCATAATTTCTCCGGGACGGACCCGGCTCCCGGCTGATTGAACTCCGGCGGGACAGGATTACCGCGGTTATGGAAAATTTACGTTTCTGCCTGGTCACGACCTTCTACCCGCCTTTTCATCCCGGGGGCTGCGGCCTCCACGTCTACCACCTGGCCGAACTGCTGGCCCGGAACGGCCACCGGGTGGAGGTGATCTGCTCCGGGGACGCCCACCGGCACAAGCTGCGGGGGAAAAGAGCGGGCGGCTACCCCCGCCACCGGAACGTCACCGTCCATCGGCTCCGGAGCCCCGGGGGCCGGCTGGAGCCGTTGCTGACTTATCTCTCCGGCGGGCCTTTCTTCTCCCGGACCGGGATCAACCGGATTCTCGACCGGGGTTTCGATGTTATCCACTACCACAATATCTCCCTCTTCGGGGGGATCCGTCTTCTGGGGGCGGGTACCGGCCTGAAGTTGTTCACCCAGCATACCTACTGGCTCTTCTGCCCCACTCATTACCTCTGGAAGAATAATCGGCGGGTCTGCGACCGGAAGGACTGTCTCCGCTGCCTGATCAGCTACCGCCGCCCCCCCCAGTTCTGGCGGTGGGGCGGTCTCCGGGACCGGATGTTATCCGGGATCGATTCCCTGGTGATGCCCTGCCGGTATATGCTCCACCGGCACCGGGAGGAGGGGTTCGGGCAGCGGATGGACTGCCTGCCCTATTTCGTCAACCCGGTGGAGGTCAAAGACCCGGAGCGGGCGGAGCGGGATTTTTCCGGGCTCCGGCCCTTCTTCCTCTTTGTCGCCCGGCTCGAGGAGTATAAGGGGGCCCGGGTGGCGGTTGAGGCTTTCCTGAAGAAAAGCGGTTCCTCCCGGCTGGTGATGGTCGGGACCGGGAGCCTGGAGCGGGAACTGCGTCAGCTGGCCGCTTCCGATCCCCGGATCCGGTTCTTGCGCTACGTCGCCCCGGACCGGCTCGACTGGCTCTATCAGAACGCCGTCGCCCTCCTCGCCCCCTCGATCTGGCCGGAGATGGGAAACCAGACCGTGCTCCAGGCCTTCTCCTGCGGGACCCCGGTGATCGCCTCCCGGGTGGGGCTCCTGCCGGAACTGGTGGAAGATCACCGGGCGGGGATCGTTTTCCAGACCGGGGAAGAGTTGATCGCGGCGATGGCCGAGATGGAGAAACCGTCGGTCCGGGAGAGATTCCTCGAACCGGCCCTCCGGGCGTACCGGGACGAGTATACCCCCGAAAAATTTCTCCGGCGGTATTATCGCCTGCTGGAAAGTCTTTCCCGATCCCGGAATTCCCGGTAGTATTGTCCCTTGAGGGGAGGCTCGAGTTGAGATGGACCTGAACCGTTATGGCAGGGAGATGGCCGGGGCGGCCGGGGAGCTGCTGGAGCTGGTCGACCGCGACCGGCATTCGCCGTCATACGGTTGCTTCGACTACCACTACTGGCGGAGCAAGACCGTCGGCTTCGCCAACGGCCGCCTCCAGGAGGCGGCCTACACCCTGGCCCTGCTCTACCGGAACGATTACCCCGGGAACCGCTGGCGGGGGCTGCTCGAAGTGGGGGAGCTGGCCCGGGCCGGGCTGCTGCGGTGGGCGGCCCTCCAGCACCCCGACGGTTCGTTCGACGAGTGGTACCGGGGCGAACACGGTTTCGCCGCCACCGCCTTCTCCTCCTACGCCCTCTCCCGGGCCTATCCCCTCCTCGAAGAGCTGCTGGAACCGGGCGACCGGGAATCGCTCCGGGAGACCTTCCGGCGGGCCGGCGGCTGGCTGGCCCGGCACGGCGATCTCGATAAGATCAATCACCAGGCGGTGGCCGCCGCCGCCCTCTACGGCCTGGGGGAACTGCTCGGCGATCCCGCCCTGGCCGGGGCGGCCGGAAGGAAGGTGGAATCGGTGCTCGAACGGCAGACCAAGGAAGGCTGGTTTCCCGAGCTGGGCGGGGTCGACACCGGCTACGGCTTCCTGACCCTGGAGTACCTGGCCCGCTGCCGGCGGTTTTCCCCTTCCCGGCGCCTGGAGGAAGCGCTTCTGAAGTCCCTGGATTTTCTCTCTTTCTTCGTCCACCCCGAGATCGCCACCGGGCGGGAGTACAACCTCTGCGGCAACTCCTATGTCTCCCTGCTGGCGGCGGTCCTGCTGGCCCCGGTCTCTCCGGTCGCCCGCCGGCTCTTCTCCGAGGGAGTCTCCCGCGAAAATCTCCTCCGGCAGCTGGCCCAGGACGATTTGAGCCGCTGTTACCATCTCTACACCGGCCTGCGGACTTATGATTACGCCCGGGAGGTCCGGGAGTGCTGGCAGTCGGCCGACCCCCCGCTACCTTACGGGAGGGAGCCCTTCCGGAAGGTGTTTCCCCGGGCCGGGTTGGCCGCGGTCCGGGAAGAGGGGTATTACGCGGTGGTCTCGCTCTCCCGGGGGGGGATGATCAAGGCCTTCGCTTCCCCCGGACCCGCTGAATCCGGTTACTCCTGCTGCCTTGACCGGGGTTACAGTCTCCGGCCGCTCCGGCCGGCGGCCGGAGCCACAGGAGCCACAGGAGCCACAGGGGCCACAGGGGCCACAGGGGCCACCCTTCATTCTTTTCTCCTCTCCGGCGGGGCCCCGGCCGGGGAGTGGGAGGGGGGACCCCTGAGGATTGAGGTCCCATTCCGTCGGGGAAGGTATTTTTTCCCCGGCCGTTTCTCCCGGGCGGTGTTGTCTGTCCTCGGGTCCCTGCCTTACGGCTATCTGCTTCTGAAGAAAGGAATTGACTTTATCCGCCGCCGGAAGAAAGCTTCTCTCCAGCTGACCTCGGCGGCCGGTGCGACCTCGGCCTGGCGGCTGGAGCGGTCGATCGACTTCGGGGCCGGCCGGATCCTGGTCCGGGACCGGATAACCGCCGGCGGGGCGGGGGCCGGGACGGAGTTGCTCATCGAACTGGAACAGGGGAGCGATTCCCGGGTAACCGGACGCCCCCTGGCTCACCGGGAGCCCGAACTGAAACTGGCGGTTTCAGAGAAGGGTGAGGCGCTGATCGAGAAAGAACTGACCTTCACCCCCGCCGGGATCGAGGTCTCCGGGAAGCCGGCTCCGGCAATCACGGGAAATCGGGGTTGAAAATCAAGGCTAAAACACTATGACCGGTTACGACGGCCAGGGCACCATCCCCCCCGGAGGCCTGAGAGAGAGTTTCCGGGCCTACCGGGAGCGGGTCTATGGCTCGAAATCCCTGGCCCGGTTCTTCGGGCAGGGCCTGCTCCTGACCTTATTTTCCTCTTTCCCCACGGTGGCCGGCGCCCTGCTCCGCGGGAAGATCTACCGCCTGGTCCTGGGAAGGCTGGGGACCAAGTGTTTCCTGGAGAAGAACCTCCGGTTTTTCAACCCCGGAGCTATCCATATCGGCGACCGGATATTTATCGGCGAGGGTTCCTTTATCGATGTCGGCCGTTCGGCGGGGCCGGTTGTCGTCGGGGATGACAGCCACCTTGCCCGATCGGTCACCGTCCGGACCCAACTGGGGAAGGTGGAGATCGGTAAGAAGGTCAATCTCGGGGCCGGGTCCTTCATCTACGGCTACGGCGATATCTCCATCGGCGATTACTGCCTGATCGCCAACGGGGTGGAGATTATCGGCGGCGACCATACCGTCGACGACCTCTCCCGGCCGATGCGGTTCTCGGGCCGGTCCCCCCGCCCGGTCACGATCGGGGAGGACGTCTGGATCGGGACCCGGGCGGTGATCCTGGGCGGAGTTACGGTGGGGGAGGGGGCGGTGATCGGGGCCGGGGCGGTGGTCACCTCCGACCTCCCCCCCCGGGCCGTGGCCGCCGGCGTGCCCGCCCGGGTGCTCCGGTTCCGGGGCGGAGAGTAAGCCCCGCCCAATCTCCCCTTGCCCCCTCCCGGTAATCTGCTAAGATGCTTCTTCGTCCCGTGGCTCTGGTCCGGGCAAATCCGCGGTCGAGGCGGGTCTCGATCCGGCATCAGGAATTTTAAAATTTACGGTCGAGACGCGCCTCGAACCGACGGCAGGCATTAATTACCTTGAAAGTTCTGGTCGCCATCTTTGAGGAACTCTACCCGATCTCCGGCGGCGGTTCACCCCGGATCTCCAACATCGCCCGGGCCTTCAGCCGGCGGGGGCACGAAGTCATCGTCGCCGGCGGCATCTCCGGTTCCGCGGCCGAGGCGAAGGAATACCTGGGCGCCGCCGAACTGGTCCGCCTCCGGGCGGTCAGCCGGCTGGACCCGGCCAAGATGAGAAAATACCTGGTCGCCCACCCGGTCAATATCTTCCGGCTGATCCGGGCGATCCGGCGCCACCGGCCCGACCTGGTCGTGGCCCATAACACGATCGTCGGTTACGGGGCGCTCTGGGGAAGGAGGCTGACCCGGGTCCGGCCCCGGATAATCCTGAACCTGACCGACGTCCTCTTCGAGTACCTCGATGATTACTCCTCCGGGGGCTGGCTATCCCTGGTCCAGAAGCTGGGGCGGAGGATCGAGCGGGCGGCCATCCGGGGGTCGGAACGGATAATCACCATCAGCCGGGCGATGAAGGAGATCGTGGCCGGTTACGGGGCGTCCCCGGAGCGGATCGGGATTGTCTGCGACGGGGTTGATCTCTCGATCTTCCGGAAGTATGAAAGCGGCGACCTGAGAAAACAACTGGCCCCCGGCCGGGAGACGGTCCTGGTCTTCCAGGGGGTGATCGACCCCCAGGACGGCCCCGATCTCCTGGTCTCCGCCGCCCGGACCCTGCTCGACCGTCACCCGGCCACCGCGGTCTGGATCGTCGGCGCCGGGACCGCGATCCCCGCCCTGAAACAGATGGTCGAAGCAGCCGGCCTGACCGATGATTTCTACTTCTCCGGCTGGCTGTCCCAGGCCGAGGTGGCCCGTTATATGTCGGCCGGGGACATCGGCCTGGTCATCCTTCCCGATATCGTCTCGGCCCGGGGCCGGGTGACCCTGAAGGAGTTCGAGTACTGGGCCTGCGGGCTGGCGGTGGTCGCCCCCCGTCTCCCGGCGCTTCAGGAAGTGATCGAGGAAGGGAAGACCGGCCTCTTTTACCGCCCCGGCGACTCCGGGGACCTGGCGGAAAAGATCGAGGCCCTGATCGCCGACCCCGCCCGCGCCCGGCGGATGGCCGCGACCGGCGCCCGGCTGGTCGAGGAACAATATCAGTGGAACCGCCTGGCCGACCGGTTTGTCGAACTCAGTACCGGGTGATTCGTGGTCGAGGCGTGTCTCGACCCTGCTTTAGGCAATTGCCGTGAAGGTTCTCATTACCAATCCGCCCTGGCCGGGCCAAGGTTTCGGGGCCCGTTCCGATGTCCGCTGGCCGCACAAGCGGTCGGACAAGTTCATCGAGTACCCGATCTACCTCGCCTACCTGGTGGCGATCGTCCGGGAAAGCGGACACCAACCGATATTTCTCGACGCCGTCATCGAGGAACTGGGGATCGAGGAGTTTGCCCGGCGGGTGGAGAGGATCGCCCCCGACCTGGCGGTCCTGGAGTGCTCGACGCCGTCAATCGATTATGATCTGGAGACCGTCTCGGCGCTGAAAAGGCGGCTGGAATCCCTGAAGACGGTCCTGATCGGTTCCCATCCCACGGTCTATCACCGGGAAATTATCGGCGAAAACCCGGCGGTGGACGCGATCTGCCGGGGCGAGTTCGACTACACTGTCCGGGACCTGGTCCGGGCGGAAGCCGCCGGACAGCCCTGGGACGGGGTGGAGGGCCTGACCTGGCGGGACGGGGAGTCGATCCGGGTCAACCCCGAACGGCCCCCGATCGAGGACCTCGACCGGATCCCCTTCCCGGCCCGGGACCTGGTCGCCAGCCCCTTTTACCGGCAGGGGACCTTCCGGGGAAAACGCCCGACCACGGTGGTCACCTCCCGGGGCTGTCCTTTCCGCTGTACCTACTGCCTCTGGCCCAGTACCCTCTACGGCCGAGAGTTCCGGGCCCGTTCGGCCGAAAACGTGGTCGACGAACTGGAAGAGGCGATTACCCGCTTCGGGGTCGACGAGGTTTATTTCGACGACGACTCGATGGCTCTTGACCGGGACCGGATGCTGGAGATCTGCCGGCTGATCGTCGAGCGGGACCTGAAATTCGAGTGGATCGCCCAGTGCCGGGTGGACAGTATGGACGGGGAGGTTTTGCGGGCGATGAAGCGGTCCGGCTGCCGCTATATCCGTTTCGGGGTCGAGTCGGGCTCGCCGAAGATGCTGAAAATTATGCGGAAGGGGATTACCGTCGAACGGGTGATGGAGACTTTCCGCCTGGCCCGTCAGGCGGGGATCCGGACCCAGGCCTTCTTCCTCTTCGGGATCCCGGGCGAGACCTGGGAGACGGTGGCGGAGACGATCGAGTTCGCCAAGAAGCTCCGCCCCGGGTCGGCCCAGTTCGCCGTCGCCATCCCCCACCCGGGGACCGAACTCTTCCGGACCGCCACCGAGCGGGGCTGGATCCATTATGATAAATGGGAGGATTTCTCCTCCTGCCGGGGGATGCTCCAGACCCCGGAATTTCCCCGGGAAGCGGCCGAAGCGGCCCGGGTGAAGGCCTACCGGGAGTTTTATTTCCGCCCGTCCTACATTCTCCAGACCGCGCTCTCGATCAACAACTGGGCCGATTTCCGCAGCGTCATCGCCTCCACCCGCTCGATCGTCAGCCGCTTGGGTTTTTTCCACCGCTGACGCCTTTACCAATCGCCAAAGAAAGATTATAATCATCCTGACCGGCTCCGGCCCGCGGGCATCGCGGGGAGGAAAACCGATGAATAAGGAACCGAATCCGGAACTGTCAATTCTGGTCCCGCTCTACGACGAAAGGGACAACCTCCGCCCGCTTTTCGAGAAACTGCGGAAGGTAATCGCCGGCCTCGGGGTTTCCTGGGAGGCGGTATTTGTCGACGACGGCTCCAACGACGGCTCTTTCGAGGTCCTGAAAAAACTTCGGGAGGCCGATCCCCGCCGGGTCCGGGTCTTCCGGCTGCGGCGGAATTTCGGGAAGTCGGCCGCTCTCGACGTCGGCTTCCGGGCGGTCCGGGGGAAGCGGGTGATTATTATGGACGCCGATCTCCAGGACGACCCGGAGGAGATCCCGGCCCTCTTGGCCGGGATCGACCAGGGCTACGACCTGGTCACCGGCTGGCGGGTCGACCGCCACGACCGGTTCATCAAGAAGCAGACCTCCCGGTTATACAATCTGGTTACCTCCACCCTGACCGGCCTGAGGCTCCACGACTTCAACTGCGGCCTCAAGGCCTTCCGGAGAGAGGTGGTGGATGACATCTCCCTTTACGGCGAACTCCACCGCTATATCCCTCCGCTGGCCAACTGGAAGGGCTACCGGGTGACCGAGGTCCGGGTCCGTCATCATCCCCGGGCCTTCGGGAAGAGTAAGTTCGGGGCCTACCGGTTCTTCGCCGGGTTTATGGACCTGCTGACGGTGATGTTTATGACCCGCTACAGCAAGAAACCGCTTCATCTTTTCGGCGGGGCGGGGCTGCTCCTCTTCCTGGCCGGGTTGGTGATCAACGGCTACCTGGTCACGCTCAGCCTCCTGGGGGTGGACTTCATCCGGGTCCGGCCGCTGCTCTTTCTCGGGGTGCTTCTGATGCTGGTCGGGTTCCAGCTTCTCTCCACCGGATTGCTCGGCGAGTTGATGACGATGTCGATTCACCGGAAGAAGGAAGAGGGGATCGTCCGGGAAACCCTGGATTAACTTCGGGGTCCGGGGGAACCCGGGTTTTCAACAGTTGTCCGATCTCATTTGTTCTCCCGCCCTCCGGAAGAAGAAATTGCTATGATTCTCAGCCCGGTCAAGGAAAAGACGGCGGTTTATCTCCTCCTGGGGCTCTTTCTCCTCCTGGTCCTGGTTTTCGGCTCCGGCAGTTATACCGCCGCCCTCGGTTCCGATCCCTTCGGGATCGTCCACTTCGCCCAGCACCTGGCCCGGGGAAAATTTTACAGCGACTTCCCGGTCTACGACTGGGCGAAACCCGACTGGGCGCCCGACGAGAGCCACTTCGTTCTCGGCGGCAACTACATCAAGGCCGGCGATCGGATGTACTGCAAGTATACGATCGGCTTTCCCCTCCTGCTCGCCCTTTCCATCCGCATCCTCGGCGATTATTCCGTCTATTTCCTCAACCTGATCGTTCTCCTGATTCTGCTTTTCGCTCTTTTCCGCCTGGCCCTCCTCTTTCTCCGGGGTCGCCCCGGCGGCCGGTGGCTGGCCCTGGCCGCGCCCCTGATTCTCTTGGTGATGGTCGACCCCGCCTGGCGGCTGGCCCTCCGGCCGTCCCACGACCTGGCCGGGATAATGTTTATCGTCGTCGGAGCCGCCCTGGCGGTCCGGGCGCTGGGCGACTCGCCCCGGATCCGGATCCCCGCTCTTCTGGCCGGGGCTTTCGCCTTCGGCTGCGCCGGGACCCTGCGGCTCCCCAATGTCCTGGCCGCCGTTCCGGCGGGGATGTATTTCCTGGTTCGGGTGATCGGCCGGACGCGCTGGTGGAAAATTATTCTTTTTTCCCTCCTGGGATTATTCCTCTTCTTTCTGGCCCTTTCTCCCGCCCTGATCCAGAACCAGCTCACCGGCGGCCATCCCCTTCGTCCCCCCCGGCCGGAGATCGTCGGCGGGGAGCGGACGGTCCTGGGAAGGCTGGACGACCAGCCGGACGGATCGCCGCCCCCGCTCTGGATCGGGTTTTTTCCCACCACCTTCCCCGACGTGGCCGGCTATTTCTGGCGCCTCTGGGGCCCCCTCTTCACCTTCCTCGCCCTGCTCGGGATAATCAGCCTCCGCCGCCGGCCGGAGACCAAATGGCTCCTGCTCGGGATCCCCCTGATCCTGATCCTCCTTTACAGTATGTGGGTCCACCTGATGACCCGCTATATGCTGGCGGCCCATCCGTTTTTCATCGTCCTGATGGTCGCCGGCGCCGGGCGCCTTCTCCGGTCCCGGCCCCGCTGGTGGTCGGCGGGCGGGGTCGCCCTGGTGGTATTTCTCGATTATCTGTTCCGGAACCAGTTTCGCTACCAGCACCGGATGACCCACCTCAACCTCGCCGTCCTGGTGGTTGGGATTCTGCTCTGGCTGCTGTTCGTCGGCGGTTGGCGGCTTAAGCCGGCGGGCCGGGCGCCGGCGATCCTGGCCGCGGCCTTCTTCGGCATATTCCTGGTCCGCTACGGCGTCCCCTGGCTGAGGCGTCCCCCGTTATTTCAGCTGGCCGAAGCGAAAAGATTCGGGGGGGACATCGATTCCCTGGTACCCCCGGAATCGGTCATCTTCTCCACCAAGCCGATCTTCCAGTACATCAACCTTTTCTCCTCCAGTTACAGCCTCCGCCCCTTCGAAATGACCAGGATCAGGCTCGATTCCCGGAAAGGTTTTGACCGGCTCCTGGCCCGGGGGACCGGTCTCTACCTTCTCGACAACAGCAGTTACAAGCGCGACTCCGGCAAGGCCGTACCCCTCTTTCGGGACTATTACGACCTGACCCCGGTCGGGGAACTTCCGGCCGACCGCTACCACCTGGGTTTCCAGTTCGGCAAACCCGTCTGCACCGTCTACCGGATCGAGCCCTGGCGGGTGAAGGAAGTGGACCTGGAGTTCGACCCCCCGGGGGAGGGGTCCGACTTCCTGCTCGCTTTCAACCTGAGAAAGATCCACGACCCGGATGACCCGCGGGGACTGCTGGAAGTCGAGCTGGACGGGGTTGAGGTTCCCGGTCCGTTTGTTAACGGGGTTAATTTCCTCCCGGTCTCCCGGGACGATCTCTCCTCCGGCCCGGTCCGTTTCTCCGTCCGCTCCGACCGCCCGCTGCCCCGCGACCTCGACCTGAGAGTGGAGAGTCTGAAATCCCCTTACCCGGTCGACCTGACCGGGGAGACGGGATTCCCCGACCGGGCGGCCGAGGATATTTTTACCGAAGACCGGCTCCGGGACGGGGATCTGGTCCGGATGGGCTGGGAGAGGACCGGATTGGTGGCGATCCCGGTCATCTCCCTACCGGGGAGCGCGCTGGTCGGGGAAGTCAAGGTGAGAAGAGCCCAGAAACTTCAAGAGCCATTCTGCCTCCGGGTCGACCTGAACGGGGAGAAGGTCGGCCGTTTCCCGACTGCCTTGGGAATCGGGAGCGAGGTCTTCCGTTTCTCCCTTCCCGGGCGATTGATCTCCTCCCCCCGGGGCGATCTGGAGTTCACGGTTTCCCCTCCCCCGACCCGCCCGCTCTCCCCGTCGGAGGAATACTGGGGTTCCCTGTTCTTTGAGTCGATCTCCGTCCAGCGATGGTTCGAAGAATTCTCGATATCCCCCCCGCCCGGTCAGGGCGCGTTTATCGCCTTTTCGCTCTCGCCCCCTCCGGGGGAAACCTGTCCCGGACCCTACCGGGTGCTGGTCAACGGGGAGGAGAAGGCGACGGCCCCCGGGCCGGGGGTCCAGCGACTGATCCTGGGGCCGGGGGATGGCGACCGCCCGGCCCTCCTCCTGGAGGCGCGGAGCCCGGACGACGCCTGTCGTCCGCTGATCGTCCGGCCGCCCCTGATCCGGGAAGCCTCCGAGCGGTTCCGGATCGAGGTCGGCGGCGAGGAGGATTGGGCTTTCCTGGAGCGGGGATTCTATCCGCCCGAACTCCACCTCGGGCGGACCCCGGTCCGCTGGACCAAAGGAGAGTCCCGGATCGCCCTTCCGCTGATTCCCCGGGAGGGGAAAGAGCTGAAACTGACCCTGAAGGCGATCCGGATCCGTCCGCCGGCGGCCTTCCGGACCGGCCCCCGGGTCTCCGCCCGGCTCGACGGACGTGATCTGGGCGAACATTTTCTCCGGGAGGAAGACGCTCTTTACTCCTGGACTCTGCCCGCCGAATCGGGAGAACCCCGGGTCGCGCTTCTGGAGCTGAGGGTCGATCCCTGGCGGCCTTCCAGTTACTTCCCCACCGCCGACCGGCGCCGGCTTGGCCTGATGCTGGAGTGGATGGAACTGGCATACCGGCCGGCGGGGGAATGAGCGGCCGGGAAAACGAATGGCGGTGAAAGCAAAAAATCGCTTCCCCCTGATCCCCGCGATTCTGGCCTTGCTGATCCTGCTCTGTCTGGCCGGCGGATTTCGCAACTACAACGCCCTGCTCAACTCCGACCAGTACGCCTATCTCACCTACGGCCGGGGACTGGCCCGGGGCGGGTTCGCGGTCGAATATCCCCTGCTGGATATCCTCCGGGAGCGGCTGCCCGAGGGTTCTCACCGCCCGCTTTTTTACGGCCGGCGCTACTATACCGACGGGGAAGTCATCTCCACCCTGGAGCCGGGGTTCCCCCTCCTGCTGGCGGCGGCGATCCGGCTGGGAGGTTTGCCCGCGGCCTTCTCCGTCAACGTGATTCTCCTGGCGGTTTTCCTGATCGCCTATTTCCTGGCTCTCCGCGGGGAAGCCCCCGGCTCGGACTTGGCCGCCCTGGCCGCCGTCTTCATCTTGCTGGGCTGGGATAACCAGATCGTCATCGGCTATTCCCTGGGCCTGATGCGGGATATTCCTCCGCTGGCGTTCTTCTGGCTGGGGTTGTATTTAATCCTCCGGGGTCTCCGGCCGGGTCGCCGCGGCCTTTCCTTCCTGCTGCCGGGGGCGGCCGCCGTGATCTTTTCCGGCCTGATCCGTTTAACCAACCTGGTTCTGGTCATCCCGCCGGCCATCTATGTCCTGATCGCCGTTCGCGGGAAAGGATGGGGCTGGGGCAGGATCGTCCTCGGAACGGCGGCGGCCGCCGCGGTGGCCGGCCTGGTATTCCTCCCTCAGTTCCTGGAGGAAGCCCGGTTTCTCGGCGATCCTCTAGCCTTCGCCCGCCGGGCCCTGGGCGCTTTTCAGGGTTTTTTTCATCGCGGGGACGGCGTCTCCCGGCATACTTTTTCCCTGAATAACCTCCGGGATAACCTGCCGAAAAACCTTAACTCGATTTATTACCTGGTGACCCTGCCGGGGTTCTTCCTGCTGGCCGCCGGCGTCATCGCCTGCCGCCGCCGGCTCTCCACCTGGCTGATTATGCTCCCGGTGCCCTTGATCAACCTGCTTCTTTTCAGTTCATTCGGCCACCGGGCCCGCCGCTACCGGTTTCCGCTTTATCCGTTTATCGCCTATTTCATCGCCGCCGGCGCGATCTGGGTCTTCAATCGCTGGCGGGGTTATCAGGAGGGATTATCGTCGCCCGCCCGGAAGGTTGCCGGGCTGGTCGGCGCCCTGGCGGCGGGGGTTGTCTTTACCGCCCGGTTCGCCGGAGGGGCGGGGCTGGATTATATCGGCGTATTTCTTCTCGCATTCGGCCTGGCGGCGCTGCTCTCCGCCGCGTCCGCGCCCGGTTCACGGTGGAAGCCGGCGCCGGGAGTTGTCTTCACCGCCGGGACCGGATTGCTGCTGGTCCCTTTTTTCTTCGGAATGGTCGCCCGGGGGGAAAGTTTCAACTGGCAGGACGCCCGGCGCCTCCGCCGGGAACTGGAAAAATCCGTTCCCGCCGAAGCGGTTATTCTCGGGGAGCGCTACCTGATTCAGAACGTCGACGCCTATACCCGGGTCCACGGGATCTCCCCCGGCAACCTGGCCGCCCCGCTGGGGGTGGAACTGGCCGAGGCGGTGGTAATCGTCGAGGAATCCGGCCGTCCGGTCTTCGCCCTCGACAATCGCGGCTATCGTTCGATGGAGAGCACGATCAGGTATCTCGGTCGTTATTTCGACCTGGAACCGGTCGGCCGCTGGCGAAGTGAGGAGCTGAAAATACGAAATCCCTACTACTCGAATGAGGAGACATTAACGCTTTTCCGGGTCAGCCGCCGGACAAGGACGGAGGCGGTCCTCTCCCTGCCCACCCCCGAGAGGTCCGACTATCTGGCTTTGCTCGATATCGGGTTTCCGCCGCTTCCCGCCGGCCCGGCGTCCGAAACCCGGGTGAGAATCAACGACCGGGAGCTTCCGGTGGAGCTGGGCGACGGCCTGAACTACGTCCTGATCCCGGCCCGGGAGGTATCGGTTCCCGAGACCGCGCTGGAAGTCGCTTTCCATCGCCCGCTACCCTCCGACATCCTCCGGGGACTGCTCCCGGTGGAGAACAGGTTCCGGGTTGATTTCGGGGTGGAAAAGGAAATCGACGATGAACTTTTCGTCGACCGGGGCCTTTACCTTGACCGCCTCCGCCTCCGGAATTACCGGGTGATGGGCCCCGAGGCGGCCGTGATTCTCCCCCGCCTGATCCCGCCCGAATCCTCGGGGTGGCTGAAATTAAGGGTAAAAAATATCCTGCCGCAATCAGTCCCGGTGAACCTGGCGGTCAGGCCGGAAAACGGCCGGCTGTACGGCCGGACCATCCCGGCCACCGACGAATGGCAATTAATCAAGTTCTCCTGGCCGGCCCTCTTCCCCCGCCAGGGTTCGTTTCTCTTGACCGTATTTGCCGAACCGGCGGTTTCCGATCCGGCGGTACTGGAAGAGCTGGCCGGTTCGGCGTTTCTGGCCATCGACTGGCTGGAGATCGGCTGGGGGGGGACATTCCGGACCTTCGGAGCCTCAGTGAGATGAACGCGAAACCCGGCTCTCTCGGGGACAAGCCTATCCGGCAGGCCGTCGTCCTGACCGGGGGCCGGGGCGTCCGCCTCGGTCCTCTGACCGAACGCCTTCCCAAGGGCCTGGTCCGGATCGCCGGCCGTCCGTTTCTCGAACACCTGCTCCTGTACCTCCGCGGCCGGGGCCTGGCCGAGATCCTGCTCTGCACGGGTTACCTCGGAAATATGATCGAGGAGCATTTCGGCGATGGTTCCCGCTTTGGCCTGAAGATCGGTTACTCCCGGGAAGGTTCTCCCCGGGGGACCGGGGGGGGGCTGAAACTGGCCCGGGACCGGCTGGAGGACGAGTTCTTTCTCCTCAACGGGGATACCTTTCTGCCGATGGATTACCGGCGGCTGGAGCGGGAGTTCGCCGAATCCGACGCCCTGATGTTCCTGGCCGCCTATCCCGGTCCCGGGCCGGGGGCGAAGCCCAACCTCCGAATCGGCGGGGAGGGGGAGGTGCTGGCCGTCCGTTCATCCGGAGCTTCGGGGATCTTCACTCATCTCGATGCCGGGGTCCGGGTGGCCCGGAAGGAAATCATCGGCTATTTTCCCCCGGGAGACGTCTTCTCTCTCGAGGAGGACCTCTATCCCCGGCTGATCGCCGCCGGCAAGCTGGCCGCTTCGGAAGTCTCCTCCCCCTTTTTCGATATCGGGACCCCGGAGAGGATCGGGATCTTCAGGGATTATTTGACCGGCGGGGGTCTGGAGAAATATAATGGTTTCGGACCCCCGTTATGAAATCCTCCAGGCCGACAGCGTTGATCAGCGTCTCCGACCGGACCGGGGTCGAGGAACTGGCCGCCGCCCTGACCGATTCCGGCTACCGGATTCTCTCCACCGGGGGGACCGCCCGTTTCCTCGAGCAAGCGGGTTTCCCGGTTGAGAACCTGTCCGATTACACCGGGTTTCCGGAACTGCTCGACGGCCGGGTGAAGTCGCTCCATCCGAAGATCTTCGCCGGCCTCCTCGCTCTCCGGGACAACCCCGCCCATCTTGCCGAACTCGCCCGGGCCGGGATTCCCGTTATCGACCTGCTGGCGGTCAACCTCTATCCTTTGTCCGGAGAGGGCGGGGGGGAGGTCCAGCCGGAGTCGATCGATATCGGGGGGGCGGCGCTGTTGCGGGCCGGGGCCAAGAACCATCCGGCGGTGACCGTCCTGGCCGCCCCCGCCCAGTACCCGGAGGTGATCGCCGAGCTCCGGTCCTCGGGCGGGGAGGTATCCCCGGCCACCCGGCGCCGGCTGGCGGGGGAGGTTTTTGAATTGACCGCCCGTTATGACCGGAAGATCGCCCTGTCCTTCGGCCGGGAACGGGAAGAGAAAGGAGATCTGTCCGGGGCCCTGGCCGGTCTCTATCCGGGAAAACGGTCACTCCGCTACGGGGAAAACCAGCACCAGAAAGCGGAATTTTACTTTTCTCTCCGGATCCCCGCCGGGAGTTCCCTGGCTTCCGCCCGCCAGCTCCAGGGGAAGGAACTCTCCTACAACAACATCCTCGACCTGGAGAGCGCCCTGGCCCTGGTCCTGGAACTGGAAGGCCCGGCGGCCGTGATCGTCAAACACACCAACCCCTGCGGCGCGGCCGCGGGTGAGAACCTGCTCGAGAGCTATACCCGGGCCCGGGCCACCGACCCGGACTCCGCCTTCGGCTCGATCATCGCTTTCAACCGGCCGGTCGACGGCCCGACCGCCGCCGAGGTCGTCTCGACTTTTGTCGAGGCGGTCGCCGCCCCCGGCTTCACCCCGGAGGCCGCTCGGACCTTATCCCGGAAGAAGAACCTCCGGCTGCTCGAGCTGGGTCCGCTCTCCCCCCGGCCGCCGCACCTTGCCCTGCGGTCGGTTTACGGCGGGCTCCTGGTCCAGGAAGCCGACCTGGAACTCTGGAACCCCGCCCGTCTCGCCGTGGCGGCCGGCCCCGAGCCCGATCAGGATCTTATCGACGAACTGGCCTTCGCCTGGACGGTCTGCAAGCACACCCGTTCCAACGCCATCGTCCTCGGAAAGGGGAAGGCGACGGCGGGGATCGGGGCCGGCCAGATGAGCCGGATCGACGCCGCCCGGCTCGCCTTCGAGAAGGCCGGCCGGGCCGGGCTGGAGACCGCCGGCGCGGTCCTGGCCTCGGACGCTTTCTTTCCCTTCCGGGACGTGGTCGATCTGGCCGGGGAGAGGGGGATCAAGGCGATCGTCCAGCCCGGGGGTTCGATCCGGGACGGGGATTCGATCGAAGCCGCCGGAGAACACGGCATCACTCTGCTGATGACCGGAATCCGCCACTTCCGCCATTGATTGGGCAGTAGGCAGTGGGCAGTAGGCAGTGGTATAGTGTCCTTTTCGTCTTTTAAGTCCTTTAGGTCCTTTGTGGCAAAGTCCAGTTGCCGGTAAAATGCCTGCCCTCGAAACCATCGACGACGCCCTGCGGGCGGCGGTGACCAGGATCGTCCGGAGAGGGATCAAGCTCTCCCGGAAGAAGGGCCGGACCATCACCCTGGCCCGGTCCTCGGCCGCCGAACCGGTCGATATCCGCCTCCTCGACCCCGACACCCCGGAAGGCCGCGAGCGTCTGACCAGGATGCTCCGGGGGAAGACCAACTACTACCCCTTCGCCGGCCTGGGCCGCCTCTCGGAAAAGAACCGCGTTCACTGGACCGCCCTCAACCGCCCGCTCTGGAAACGGCTTCCGCTCAGCTGCCTGATGATCGGGGCGATGTTCTTCCGGGGGGGCGACCTGAAGAACCGTCTCTACCGTCTGGCCGGGGTCCGGATCGGGAAAGACACCGAGATAATGCAGGCGGCCTGGATCGATCACTTCTGCCCGGAACTGATCGAGATCGGGGAGGGTTCCCTGATCGGGGCCTTCTGCAAGATCTCCTCCCACGCCTACGAGGGCGCGGGGAAGGTCCGGATCGGGCTGGTGAAGATCGGCGACGGCTGCGTCCTGGCTTCCGGGGTCTCCCTGGCGGCGATCCGGATCGGCGACGGGGTCAGGGTGCTGCCCAACACCACCCTCAGTCCCTTCTTCGTCCGCCTGCATCGGAACAGCACCGTCTCCACCGTTCCCCCGATCGTCAGCCGGGATTCGGAGTGCCCCTCCCCGCCGGCCGGTGCTCCGGCCGACCCGCCCGTCGCCTCCGGCGGTCCGGAGGAAAATGCGGAGTCTGATCTCGAGCGCCGGAAGTAAAACTTCAAACCACTGAAATTCCCGGAGGAAAATATTATAATGCGGAAGATCGGCGTGATCGGAACCTTCGGGGTCGGGAAGACCACCTTCCTCCACCGGCTCTTCAGCGAGTTGAAGTACCGGGCCTTCCAGGTGGAGATGGTCCCCGAACTCTCCCGCCTCTGCCCCTACGATATCAACGAGTCGGGCCAGGTCACCCGGGGGCAGTACTGGATCTTCAAGGAACAGATCCGCCTCGAGCTGGAGGGGGCGGAGAAGCTCCCCGACTTCCTGCTCTGCGACCGCTGCGTCTTCGACAACACCCTCTTCGCCCTTCGGGGGGCGGAGAAGGGTTACGTCGACCCCGCCGTCTACCGGGTGATCTCCGAGGCGGCGGTTCACTGGGAGAAGAGCTACTTCCTCCTGATCTACATCCGGCTGGAGGACCACCTGAGGCTGAGTCGCAACCGGGGGATGGCGGACGGGGTCCGCTCGACCAACGAGAAGTTCCAGCTGGCGATTGAAGAGCTGATCGTCGAAAAGTGGACTGCTTTCACCGGGAGAAAATTGATGATCGAAGGCGGTCTCGACCGGCGGCTGGAGACGACGATCGAGTATCTGCAACGGGAGATCGGCGACGGCCGGCTTTCCGAGCGGGGGTTGCCGCTCTGAAGCCGGTCCGGGGCCGAGGCGTCGCCGGTGAAGAATCTCCTCCACCTGCCCCTTCTGGTCGTCTCGGTCCTCCTGGCGGCTGGGGTCGCGTCGATTGTAATCCTCCCCTCGCCCCGGCTCCCCGTCCCGGCCCACCCGCCGGGGGAAGAGCTTTCCGCCCGCCGGGCCGTCCTCCTGCTCGATTCCTCCCCGGCCGGTTTCGATCAGCGGGGGAGCCGGGAAGAGTTCAATTTCGCCGAGGTGATCTACGCCACGATCCTGATCGACGAGGTCGAGCCCGGGGAGCGGGTTCTGACTTTCCGCTGGGTCAATCCCCGGGGCGGGGTCCAGGAGATCTGCCGCCGGGAGTTTACTTCTCCCGGCGGGGGTTATCGGGCCTGGTCCTGGCTGGAGCTGCGGGGCGAGGAGTGGCTCCCGCTCCCCCTCGGCCCGATCGGGCCCCGCCGTTTCCTCGGCCGCTGGCGGGTCGAGGTCGAACTCGACGGGGCTTTACTGGCCCGGGCCGGCTTCACCGTCCGTTGACCGCCCGGGGCGGTCCGTGTTAAGATCAGCCGCCGGCAACCACTCCGGCAGGAGGGAAAACAAATATGAGAAATAACATCGGCAGATTTATCCCGGTTATCCTCTCCGGTCTCCTTCCGCTTCTCCCGTGCGCCTGCGGCGGAAGCCGGAGCGACGTGGACGACGGACAGGTCAGGGTCGAGTACCGGGTGGAGATGATCGAAGGCGGTCCGGAATGCCTCTCCCGCGTTCAGTATCTGGACAGAAACGGGAACACCCGGACGGAGAGGGATCCCGGGGTTACCGAGTGGAGCGAGAGGTTTTACGCCGGTGACGGGACCCGGCTCTTTCTGGAAGCCGTGATCGACTGCGGCCGGGTGGAAGTCAGCCTCTACCTCGACCGTTCCCGGGTGGCCAGAGACCGCAGTCCCCGCCGGGCCACTATCGAGGGGACCCTCCGGGTCGACGAGGAGGGCAACGCCACCTTCGAAGAGGACTGAGTCGGTTTTTTTCTGAGTTGGTTTTTTCTGAGTCGGTTTTTTCTTGCCACCGGGCGGTTGTCTGCTAATCTCTGATTTCTAACTGCCTTTCACGGATTAACCGGCCGGGCCCGGCGCCACCGGGGGATACCGAATCACAATGAACAAACCGAGTTTTCTCGCCCTGGCGCTTCTGTTCGGCCTGGCCCTCCTCATCGGGGGCTGCCGGTCGGTCGCCCCCCCCGGAGCGCCCGACTCCCCCTGGACCCCGCCGGATTGGGCCCGGCGGGAAGCCGCCCGCGATCCGGAACCGCTCCCGGGGCCGCCGCCCGATCTCTCTCAACCCCTGACCCTGGCCCGGTGCGTCGATATCGCCCTGGCCAACAGTCCCTCCACCCGGAAGGCCTGGAACCAGGCCCGGGCCGCGGCCGCCGGCCTCGGCCGGGCGGAGAGCCTCCGCTATCCCCGGCTGAGCGTCTCCGGTTCGGTGAACTACCGCCGGGATCATTTCAACCTCCAGACCGAGGTTCTCGGGATTGACGCCGACCAGGACGTCTTCACCTACGGCCCGGCCCTGGAACTGACCTATCTGCTTTTCGACTTCGGCGGTGTCTCCGGGGGGATCGAGGAGGCCCGGCAGGCGTTGCTGGCCGCCAATTTCTCCTTTAACCGTTCGCTTCAGAATCTGCTTCTGGAAGTGCAGAAAGCTTATTACGGATTGAACAGTGCCGAGGCCGCTCTCCAGGCCGCCGAGGCGGACGTCGAAGACGCCCGGACCGCCGACGAAGCCGCCCGGGAGAGGTTCCAGGCCGGTCTCTCCTCGAAACTGGACAAGCTCCAGGCCGGCTCTTCCTACCAGGACGCTCTCTACCGGCTGGAGCAGGCTCGGGGAGGACTGGAGGCCGCCCGGGCCGAACTGACCCGGTTGCTCGGTTTCCCCGCCGGGACCGAATACGAGATCGCCGGGCCGGACGCCGAGATCCCCCCCGAGCTGCCGGAGGGCGATCTCGCTCTCCTGGTCGAGGATGGGCTCCGGCTCCGGCCGGATATCGCCGCCCTCCGGGCCGGCCTCCGTTCCCGTCAGTCCGCGGCCTCGGCCGCCCGCTCCGCCCTCTACCCTTCCCTCAATCTCGGGGGAAGGGCCGACCATCTCTGGTACGGTTACAACCGCGGCCCCGAACTCTACGACGACAGCTACTCCTACACCGGCTACCTGGCCCTGAAGTGGGATATCTTCACCGGTTTCGCCGACCGGGAGCTGGCCCGCCAGGCCGCGGCCGAGCGGGACGCGGCCCGGGAGGAACTGGCCGCGGCCGAACTCGGCGCCGCCGCCGAGATCTGGACCCGCTACTACGCCTACAATACCGCGGTCCGGAAACATACTTATAGCCGGGCGTTTCTCGATTCCGCCCGGGAGTCGTACGAATTGGCCCGGGAAGGATACGAGTCGGGGCTGAAGAGCATCCTCGACCTCCTCCAGTCCCAGTCCGCGCTCTCCGCCGCCCGGAGCCAGCTGATCGCCTCGGAAAGGGGCGTCTTTGTCGCCCTGGCCGAACTGGCCCACGCCGCCGGGACCCTGACCCGGGAGGGGGCGGCCGTTCCGCCGGGAGCGGGAGAATAAGATATGCCCGGTCCGGGTTTTCCGGCCGGATTGTTACCGCCAACTATCTAAGTGACGAGGAAACGCCCGATGAAAAAATTCTCGGATCCCCTGAACCACCGGCCCTTCCCGGCGGCTTTCTTGCTCCCGCTGGCTCCGATTCTCCTGGCGCTGTTCGGCTGCGCCAAAGAGCAGCCGGCCCCCGAGATCCCGCCCCGTCCGGTCCAGGCGGCGGCCGCCGTCACCCGGGACGTCCCGATCTACCTGGAGAACTTCGGCAACCTGGTCTCCCCCCGCTCGGTCGATATCGTCTCCCAGGTGACCGGGAAGATCCTCGAGGTCCACTTCGAGGAGGGGACCGAGATCGAGAAGGGCGACCTCCTCTTCACCATCGACCCCCGGGAGTACCGGGCCGCCCTTGACCGGGCCCGGGCGTCCCTGGCCTCCGCCGAGGCGGACCTGAAGCTGAAACGGCAGACCCTCGAACGGAACCGACCTCTGCTGGCCCGGGAGTTGATCTCCCGCCAGGAGTTCGACATTCTCCAGACCCAGGTCGAGGCCGCCGAAGCCCAGGTCGCCCTCAACCGGGCTTTGGTGGAGCAGGCCGAGGTCGATCTCGGCTACTGCACGATCGCCGCCCCCTCCGCGGGGGTGGCGGGGAAGCGCCTGATCGACCCCGGCAACGTGGTCACCGCCAATAGCGGAACCCTGGTCCGGATCCGGTCGATCGACCCCCTCTACGCCGACTTCACCCTCCCCGAGATCCGGGTCCCCGAGGTCCGGAAGTGGATGGCCGAAGGTTCCCTCCGGGTTGAGGTCACCCCGCCCGGCGACCCCGCCGCCCCCTATCCGGGGGAGCTGAAACTGATCGACAACCTGGTCGACGAGGCCACCGGGACGATCGCCCTGCGGGCCCTGGTCCCCAACCCGGAACGGAGGCTCTGGCCCGGCCAGTACGTCACCGTCCGGTTGATCCTCTACACCCAGACGGACGCCGTCCTGGTCCCGGCATCCGCCGTTCAGCTCGGCCAGAAGGGACTCTACCTTTTCGTGGTCGCTGAAGACAATACCGCCGAACTGAGGGACGAGATCGAGGTCGGCCTGATGGAGGAGGAATACCTGGTGATCAATGAGGGGGTGGAGGAGGGGGAGCTGGTGGTGACCTTCGGCCAGCTCGGCCTCTCCCCCGGCGTCCGGGTCCAGATCCTCGACCCGGAGGACCGGCCGGTCACGCCCCGGACCGCCCCGCCCCGGCGCCACCCCCCCCACCTGGAGCGGACCGGCCGGGTCGACCGCCTCTCCCCGGATATCCCGGTGGATTTCAATCCCCAGACCAGGTAGGGAGTGGGCAGTAGGCAGTGGGGAGTAGTAATCAGTGGGCAGTGGGCAGTAGGCAGTGGGGAGTAGTAATCAGTGGGCAGTTCCGCCGTCGCCCTTCGGGCTATGGCGGATTCAGGCAGTGGGCAGAGTGCTCTTAAGATAGTTTTTCCGCAGGAAAAAATAAAATGGCGTTCTCGGAAAAATTCATCCGCCGGCCGGTGATGACCGTCCTGATCACGATCAGCCTGCTGCTGGGCGGCTTTGTCGCCTACACCCAGCTGCCGATCAGCGACCTCCCCTCGGTCGACTACCCGGTGATCACCATCACCGCCCTCTATCCCGGGGCCAGCCCGGAACTGATGGCCTCGGCCGTGGCCTCCCCCCTGGAGGAGGAGTGTATGCAGATCCCCGGCCTCCAGACCATCTTCTCCGACAACAAGCCGGGGATCACCACCATCTCTTTGACCTTCGACCTCGACAAGGACGTCGACCTGGCCGCCCCCGACGTCCAGGCGGCGATCACCCGGGCCCAGGGCAACCTCCCCCCGCTGCCGATGCCCCCGATCTACGACAAGTTCAACCCTTCCGACCAGCCGATCATCTACATAATGGTCGAGTCGGAGACGATGACCAGCGGCGACCTTTACGATTACGCTCACCGCTCGATCGGCCAGCGGATAAATATGATCTCGGGGATCGCCAAGGTCAACATCTACGGGGCCAAGCGGGCGATCCGGATCCTGGTCGACCCGGAGAAGCTGGCCGCCCTCGATCTCGGGCTTGACCAGGTTTATGGAGCCCTCAATCAGGCCACCGTCACCACCCCGGGCGGGGACCTCAGCGGCCGTTACCACGCGTTCGCTATCGAGCCGAAGGGACAGCTGACCCGGCCCTCCGAGTACGAGGAGATCATCGTCGCCTACCGGGACCGGGGGCCGGTGAGGATCCGGGACGTCGGCCGGGCGATCGACAGCCTCTCCAGCGACGTGGTCAACATCACCTTCGGGAGCCCGGAGGAAGGGATGCGGACCGGGGCGGTGATCGTGGCCGCCACCCGTTCGGCCGGGGCCAACACCGTGGCCCTCTCCCGGGAGGTGAGGAAGCTGCTGGAGGAGATCGAGCCCACCCTGCCCGGGTCGATCCGGACCTCGATCTTCTACGACCAGGCGATCCAGATCTCCGAGTCGATCTTCGACGTCAAGACCACGATCGTGATCGCCCTGGTCCTGGTGGTCCTGATCATCTTTCTCTTCCTCGGCCGGGCTTCCGATACCGCCGTCCCGGCCACCGTCCTCCCGGTCACCCTCTTCGGGACCTTCCTGGTGATGCTCTTCGCCGGCTTCAGCCTCGACAACCTCTCCCTGATGGCCCTCACCCTCTCGATCGGCTTCCTGGTCGACGACGCCATCGTGGTCCTGGAGAACACCGTCCGCCACGTCCAGGCGGGGATGAAGCCCCTGGGGGCGGCGATCAGGAGTATGGAGGAGATCACCGGGACGGTGATCTCCACCTCGGTCGCCCTGATGGTTGTCTTCATCCCCCTGGTCTTTATGGCCGGGGTGGTGGGGAGGAACTTCCGGGAGTTCGCCCTGACCGTGATCATCGCCGTCGCCGTCTCCACCGTGGTCGCCCTCACCCTCTCCCCGATGATGTGCGCCCGGGTCCTGAAAGGGGGCAAGTCGGTCAAGACCCGGATGGAGAAGCTGGCCGACCGGATTATCGGGTCGGTCCGGGGGTTTTACGGTAGGCTCCTCCTCTGGGTCCTGAAGCGGAAGTACTTCTCCGTGCTCGGCTGGTTGGCCTGCCTGGCCGGGATCGTCTACTTCTTTGCCGTCCTCCCCAAGACCTTTATGCCGATCGGCGACAGCGGCCTCCTCTACGGACAGTTTCTCGCCCTCCAGGGGACTTCCTCCGAGCAGATTCAATATTTCCAGGACGAGCTCAACCGGGTGGTCCTGACCAACCCGGCGATCGAGGACCTCTTCACCGTCACCGGGGTCCAGACCGGGGCCGACCAGTCCACCGGGATGGTGATCGCCACCCTGAAACCGCCCGCCGTCCGCCCCCCGATCGAGCGGGTGGTGGCGGAGATCAACCAGTCCCTGGAATCGGTAGCTCACCTGGGGATGGTATTCCTGATGCCGATGCCCTCGTTGCTGCTCAGCGCCGGGGCCGAGACCACCGCCCTGGGGAGTATGTATTCCTACGTCCTGACCGGGGAGGACAAGGATAAGGTTTACGCGGCGGCCCTGGAGCTGGAAGAGCGGATGAAGGAACTGCCCTACTTCGCCGGGGTCCAGAACAGCGTCAAGATCGACCTCCCCCAGGTCAACGTCGAGCTCCTCCGCGACCGGGCCTCCTACCTGGGGATCACCGCGGCCGACATCGAGAACACATTGGCCCTGGCCTTCGCCAAGGGACAGGCCACCACCTACCTGACCGATATCGACCAGTACTGGGTGATCCTCTCCCTCGACGACCGGTTCCGCCGCCGGCCCCGGGACCTCTCCCGGGTCCACGTCCGTTCCCCGGTCAGCGGGAAGCTGGTCCCCCTGGCGGCGGTCGCCCGCTGGGAGGAGACGGTCGCCCCCTCCAACGTCCCCCACTACAACCAGCTCAACGCCGCCACCATCTCCTACAACCTGGCCGAGGGGGTGGCCCTGGGCGACGCCACCGCCGCCCTCAAGAACCTGGCCGGTGAAATCGTTCCCCCCGAGGTGGGGGGGTTGACCCAGGGGACGGCCCAGGAGTTCGAGGAGGCGGTCCACAGCCTGGCCGTCCTGATGCTGGTCTCGGTCTTCATTATGTACGTGATCCTCGGCATCCTCTACGAGAGTTACATCCACCCCTTCACCGTGCTGACCACCCTGCCCCCGGCGGCGGTCGGGGGGCTCTTCACCCTCTACATCTTCGGTTCCGAGCTCTCGCTCTACGCCTACATCGGGATGTTTATGCTCCTGGGGATCGTCTCCAAGAACGGGATTATGATGGTCGACTTTGCCAAGCAGAATATGGAGGAAGGGAAGAACGCCTTCGATTCCATTTACGACGCCTGCCTGACCCGCTTCCGCCCGATCCTGATGACCGGCGGCTCGACCATTATGGGGGCGCTCCCGATCGCCATCGGGCTGGGGGCCGACGCTGCCGCCCGCCGCCCCCTGGGGCTGCTGATCGTCGGCGGGCTGGCCTTCGCCCAGGTGGTCACCCTCTTCATCACCCCCGGGATCTTCCTCTATATGCAGGTGGTTCAGGAAAAAGTCCTCGACCGTTTCGAGCTGACCCGCTCCGAGGCCTGCCGGATCCGGATGGAGAAGGAGGAATTACAGGGAGACAATACTTAATTCCAGACCTCCGGGGGTATCTCACTCCAGCAGTACGATTCTCCCGTAGATATTAAGATCAATCTTGCCTTCTTCCGCCGGCAATTCCTCAAAGTTTCAAGAGAGTTTTCGTGATAATTTTTACTTGGTCGGCGCCGGGATGACTGCCTGTCCCGACCTTCGCCGCCACAATTAGATATCGTGTCTCCGGAATTATATGACCAATTCCGTCCGCTTAGAATCCGGCGGGTCCGTGATCGTTCCCATCCGTAAACCGCTGACCGACGAACTGGGCCGGACCCTTCTGAGAGATGTCGGCGAGATGATTTCCCGGGGCAACCGGGAGATCCGGATCGACCTGGCCGGGCTGGAAGAACTGGACAGCCCCGGCTGCGCCTGGCTGATCCGGGCAGTCCGGGCGGGGAAGGCGGCCGGGGCCGAGGTGAAACTGGTCGGGGCCGCGGGCCGCCCGGCCGAACTGCTCGAACTGATGCGGCCCAACTTCGAGCCCCTCCCTCCTCCTTCCCCCCGTCCCGGTTTCCTGGAACGTATGGGGGACAGGGGGCTGACGGTCTGGGAAGAGTTCCGCCAGGCTCTGGGCCTGGTGGTCGACGCCCTCTACTGGTCGTTTATCGCTCCCCTGGAAGGGAAGGGGGTCCGCTGGAAGGGGCTGCTCGACGAGATCCAGGCGATGGGCTCCTCGGCGATCGGGATCGTCTGCCTGATCAACTTCCTCCTCGGGCTGGTGATCGCGATGCTCTCGGCGGCCCAGCTGCGGCTCTTCGGGATGGAGATCCTGGTCGCCAGCGGGGTGGTGATCGGCTTCGCCCGGGAACTGGCCGCGGTGATGACCGGGATCGTGGTCTCCGCCCGGACCGGGGCGGCGGTCACCGCCGAGCTGGCGACGATGAAGGTCTCGGAGGAGATCGACGCCCTGAAGGGGATGGGACTGTCGGTCTCCCGATTCCTGGTCGCTCCGAAGATCCTGGCCATCCTGGTCTCGATGCCGATCCTGACCATCCTCGGGTTTCTTTCCGGGGTGGCGGGAGGTTTTGCCCTCGGGATCTTCTCGCTCGGCTTCACCTTCGAACGCTGGTGGTGGCAGACCCACCAGGCGGTCTCAATGGGAGACATAAGCCAGGGGCTGGTCAAGTCGGTCTTCTTCGCCCTGATCATCGTCCTGGTCGGCTGTCATAACGGGCTCAGGGTCCGGGGCGGAGCCAGCGAGGTCGGCAAGGCCACCACCCGGGCGGTGGTGATGGATATCTTCCTGATCATCGTCGCCGATATGGTCTTCGCCACCATCTTTTATTACACGACCTGAAACCGCGATTGTGAAATCACCGATCATCAAGGTCCGGGATCTGAAAGCCGGTTACGGCGAGACCGTGATCCTGGAAGAGATAACTTTCGACATCCACCCCGGGGAGATCCTGGTGGTGGTCGGCGGGTCCGGCTGCGGGAAGTCGACGCTGCTGAGACATCTGGTCGGCCTCCAGCCGCCGCTTTCCGGGTCGATCTCCTACTGGGGGAGGGACATCACCAGGATGGAGGAGGACGAACTGGGCCGGCTGCTTCACCGGGTCGGGCTCTCCTTCCAGGGCGGGGCCCTCTTCAACTCGATGACCGTGGGCGAGAATGTCGCCCTCCCCCTGGAGGAGTACGGGATCGGCGACCGGGAGCAGAGGAGAATCCTGGCCCGGATGAAGCTGAACCTGGTCGGGCTGGGAGACCAGGGCCGGCGTTACCCGGAAGAACTCTCCGGGGGGATGAAGAAGCGGGTCGGCTTCGCCCGGGCGATCGCCGCCGATCCCGAAGTGGTCTTCTTCGACGAACCCTCGGCCGGGCTCGACCCGGTCATCGGAGCCGGTCTCGACCAGGTTATTCTTGAACTGAGGCGGCTGATGGACCTGACAATGGTGGTGGTCACCCACGAACTGTACTCGATCCGGACCGTGGCCGACCGGATCCTGATGCTCGACGGGGGCAAAATTATCTTTATCGGAACTCTCGAGGAAGCCGAATCCTCCGATCATCCCCGGGTCCGCCAGTTCTTCCTCCGTCAGCCCGACCGGGGAATAGGGAATAGGGAATAGGGAATAGGGAATGGGGAATGGTAATTAGTTCCGCCGTCGCCCTCCGGGCTGTGGCGGATTCGAGCAGTGAGGAGTATTGTGTCCTTTAGGTCCTTTAAGTCTTTTTCGTCCTTTGTGGAAAGTTAATAAACTCCTGGATCAAGGAGGAGCAAGGTTATGGCAACCAGAGCGCAGACAGCCAAGGTGGGGATATTCGTTTTGGCCGGGTTGGCCCTGACGGTGCTGGTCCTGGTGGTTATCGCCTTCGAGGGCCGGACTCCCCGGGATACCTATTACATTATCTTCGAAGAGAGCGTCAGCGGACTCCAGCGCGACTCCTCTGTCCTCTATCAGGGGGTTCCGGTGGGGAAGGTCGAGAGTATCCGGGTCCGGGAGGACAACCGGATCGTGGTTCAGGTCGGGATCGAGACCGAGACCGTCGATCTCCGGGAAGGGGTGATGGCCCAGCTGGAACTCGGCAACCTGATGGGGGGGATGGTGGTGGAACTCTCCGGCGGAGATCCGGGGGCGGCCGACCTCCCCCCGGGTTCGACGATCCCTTCCTCCCCCTCGGTCCTGGCCAACCTGCTGAGGAATATCCCGGACATTCTTGACAACGTCCACGATATCCTCGACAGTCTCAACCTGACTCTAGGGGGTGATACCCCCGACCGGGTCACCGCCCTGCTGGAAAACGCCGACGGGTCGGTGGTTGCCCTGGAACATTCCCTGGACGAACTGACCGGCCTGCTCCGGCTGGTTCGGCGGGATATCCAGGAACAGGGTTACGAACTGAAACAGTCGATGATTACCTTCCAGCGGGGGATGCTGGAATCCGCCGCCACGATGCGGTATCTTCGGGAGAACCCCTCTTCCCTGATGTGGGGAAGGAAGCGGTCCCGGGACTCCTATGCCCGCTGAAGCCGACAGGAGGAAAATATGAGAACTATCTTAACCGGACTTGCCGGGCTGTTGATTATGATCATCCTTGGCGGCTGCCGCTCCCCCCGGCCGACCGATTATTACCTGCTCCACCCCGAGCCGGTTGTTCCGGCGGTCACCGAGCCGCTGCCCCTGGCGGTTGACGTCAGCGACTTTCGCGTGCCGCTCCGCTACCAGGACCGGATGGTCTTCCGCCGGGGTACATACCGGGTCGGTTTTTACGAGCATAGCCGCTGGGCGGAACTCCCCGCGATTATGGTCCGCCGGGCCCTGATCGACGCCCTCGACCGCTCCGGTCTCTTCAGCCGGCTGGAAATGATCGGCCAGGACCCCCGGGCCGATATCTCCCTGCTTGCCGAGATCCTCAGTTTCGACCAGGTGATCGAGGGGGAGGAGATCCGGGCCGAGTTTTCGATGATCCTGGAGGCGGTCCGGGCCGATACCGGTTCCGCGGTCTGGAGCGGCCGGTTTGTCTCCTCGGTTCCCCAGGAGGGGGCGGGAGAACTGGCGAAGGCGATGAGCGCGGCGGTCGCCGGGGCGTTGGCCCGGGCGGTCGAGGAGCTGGCGGCGGCGGAAGAGCTCCGCTCCCTCCCCGGGAAACCGGCTGCCCGGTGACTTTTGCTCCCGGAGATCGGCTCCGGGCCGTCACCCGGAAATCGCGGTCGTGAAACACCCCCCTATCCATCCCGATCTCGCCGTCGGCGGGGT
Organism: PVC group bacterium; assembly: GCA_003561965.1. Taxonomy (GTDB): domain Bacteria; phylum Auribacterota; class Erginobacteria; order Erginobacterales; family Erginobacteraceae; genus Erginobacter. Next base: position 6,770 of record PWXJ01000033.1, on the reverse strand, counting down.
CATCAACGGTTTCCGGATCACCCGGGTGACCGCCCTGCCGGAGACCCGGGCGGTGGCGTACGGCGCCGAACATATTCAGAGCGGCGGCCGGCTGATCCACCTCCACGCCGCCGACCCGGAAAACCTCTTCGCCATCGGTTTCCGGACCCCGCCCCCCGACGACAGCGGTCTGCCCCACATCCTCGAGCACACCGTGCTCTGCGGTTCGCGGCGCTATCCGGTCAAGGACCCCTTCGTCGAACTCCTCCGGACCAGCCTGGCCACCTTCCTCAACGCGATGACCTATCCCGACCGGACCATCTACCCCTGCGCCAGTATCAACGAGAAGGATTTCTTCAACCTGGCCGGGGTTTACTGCGACGCCGTCTTTTATCCCCGGATCAGCCTTGCCCACTTCCGCCAGGAGGGGCGTCACCTGGCCTTTGTCGATCCCCCCGGCCCTTCGGGGAACCTGATCTACAAGGGAATAGTCTACAACGAGATGAAAGGGGTTTACTCCGATCTCGACGGGATCATCGACCGGGAGATGATGAAGAATCTCTTCCCCGCCAACGCCTACGGCCGGGACTACGGCGGTCTTCCGGAGGCGATCCGCGCTCTCTCCTATGAGCGGTTCCGGGAGTATCACCGGACCCGCTACCACCCTTCCAACTCCCTGGTCTTCATCTACGGTTCGATCCCCACCCTCCGCCACCTCGAGTTTCTCGACCGGGAGTATCTCTCCGGGTATTCCCGCGCCGTTATCGATACCGCGATCTCCCCCCAGCCGGCCTGGAAGAAGCCCCGGCTGGTCCGGCGGCCTTATCCCGTCGGGCCGGCGGAAGACCCCCGCTCGAAGACGGCGGTGGTGGCGGCCTTCCGGGCCGGGCGTAACATCCGGCCGGTGGAGACGCTCTCCCTCCACGTCCTCTCCCATTACCTCCTCGGGAATGCCGCCTCGCCGCTGCGCAAGGCCCTGATCGACTCCCGGCTGGGCGAGGAACTGACCGACTCCGGCTATTCCTCCTCCCAGCGGGATACCTGTTTCGCCGTCGGGCTGAAGGGGAGCGAGGAAGACCGGGCGGACCGGATCCTCGAACTGGTCCTCGAGACCTGCTCCCGGCTGGCCGCCCGGGGCCTCGACCGGGAGAAGCTCGGGTCCTCCTTCCACAATTTCGAGCTGGCCGCCCGGGAGATCAAGAGCCACTATCCGCTGCGGCTGATGGACCGGGCCTTTGAGTCCTGGGCCGCTTCCGGCGACCCCCTGGTCTGGATGCGGCTCAACCGGCAGATCCGGGAAGTCCGCCGCCGCTGGGAGAGCGAGGAGGGGTACTTCGAAAGACGCCTCCGGAAGCTGGTGGTCGACAACCCCAACCGGGTCCTGCTGGTCTTCCCCCCCGATCCCGGGCTGGCCGAAAGGAAGGAGCGGGCCGAGCGGAGAGAACTGAAAGAGATCAGGGATTCTCTCTCCCCCGGCGAGCGGCGGCGGATCGCCCGCCAGGCGGTAGAACTCGAAGAACTCCAGGCCTCGCCCAACCCGCCCGAGGCCCTGGCCACGCTCCCCCGGCTTTCCCGCGTCGACGTCCCGGCCGAGCCGTTTCTCCTCTCCACCTCCGTCGAGACCGTCGCCGGCCGGCCGTTTCTGGCCACCGACGTCTTCAGCAACGGGATCACCTACCTCGCCCTCGCCTTCGATCTCCGGGGACTGCCCGGGGCGGCATATCCCTACCTCCCGCTGCTGGCCGACGCCCTCTGCGAGATGGGGGCGGCCGATTACGACTTCGCGGCGATGGCCGACCGGGAGGCCGCCTGTTCCGGCGGGGTCGACTCCGTCCCCGCCGCCGCCGGGACCTCCGGGGATCACCGGGAATTCCGCCCTTACCTGACCGTCTTCTGCCGGGCCCTCGACCGGAAACTCCCGGAGATGCTGGCGATGCTCGCCGACCGCCTTACCCGTTGCGACCTCTCCGACCGGGACCGTCTCCGGGACGTGATCCTCCAGGGTAAGGTGGCCCTGAAGAGCCGGGTGGTCCCGGCCGGGAACAGTTTCGCCCTCTCCCGCGCCGCCCGGGGCCTGAACCGCAACTGCGCCCTTCACGAGTCCCTCCGGGGCCTCGACCAGGTGAGGCTCTATGACCGGCTCCCGGACGCCTTCGCCGCCGATCCCCGGGGTCTCGAGAACCGGCTGGCGGGGATCCGGGATTCTCTCCAGGCCAGAAACCGGGTTACCCTCTCCGTGGTCGGGGGAGAGAAAGCGGTCGCGACGGTCCGGGAATGGTACGGCTCCCTGCTGTCGGATTTGAACCGGGAAGAGGAGGGAGGAGGGCCCCTCCCCGAACTTCCCGCTGTTCCCCGGCGGGAAGGGGTCGCCGTCCCCGCCGAGGTCGCCTTTGTCGCCCGGGCCCTCCCGGCGGTCTCCTATACCCACCCCGACGGACCCGCCCTTCTGCTGATCTCCCAGAACTTGAGCTACGGTTACCTCTGGGAGACGGTCCGGGTCCGGGGCGGGGCCTACGGCTGCTCGGCCGTTTATCATCCCCTGCGGGGTCTGTTCGCCCTGGCCAGCTACCGCGACCCGAATGTCGTCGAGACGCTCCGGGCTTACGATGGGATCGACGACTATATCCAGAAAGAGATGGATCTGAGCGGGCCCGGGGTCGAGCAGGCGATCATCGGGGCGGTCAAGACCCTCGACCGCCCGATCCGTCCCGGCCAGGCGGTGGAGCTGGCCCTCTACCGGCACCTGCGGCGGACCACCCCGGCCCGGCTCCGGGAGTTCCGCCGGCGGCTCCTCGCCCTGACCGGAGAGCAGGTCCGCCGGGCCGCCGCGGAGATCATCCGCCCAAGTTTGAAGACCGCCCCGGTCTGCGTGATCGCTTCCCGGGAGAAACTAAAGACCGCCGCCGCCAAACTGAAAGGAGAATTCCCGATCGCCGATCTCTAGCCCATTCCTGTCCGTGAAAATAGGCAGCACAGTTTATTCTGTCTGTGCCCTCCGCCGGCCAGCCGGGAATGCCTGCTCCACCGGCCCGCTGAATACGTATGAAAAACATCCTCCGTAACTGGTTTGTGGTATCCGCTCTGATCCTCCTCCTGGCCGCCTGCGCTTCGTCCCGGGAGCGGCTCTCCGCCGGCGAGCGGGTCGTTCTCGGTTTGCTGCTGGAGAGTACCGACGGCGAGCCCTGGGGGTGGGAGGGGGCCGCCCTGCTCGAGAAGTCCCGAACGGCCGGATTCGAGGTCCTGGTCCGGACCGCGGACGGCGGGGGTCGGGAGGTCCAACAGCGCCAGGCCCGGGAGCTGATCGCGGCCGGGGCCGACCTCCTGCTGGCGATCCCGTCCGTCCCGGATTACTCCGCTCCGTCCCCCGGGGAGTGGGTTTCCCTGCCGGTTCCGGTGATCGCCTGCGGCGACTTGATCCCCGGAGTCAATATCGAGCTCTTTGTCGGCCCGGACCTGGAGGCGGCCGGCTATCTCCAGGCCCGGACCGTCCGGGAGCGGATCCCGGGCCGGGGACTGGTACTGCTCGGCGGCGCGGATAACGACCCCCGGGCGGAGCGGCTCCGGTCGGGACAGTTGCGGGCCCTGGCCGAATGGGAGGAGTTGCGGGGGGAGAAGACCGGGATCGCCGCCGACCTCCGCCTCTCCCCCCCCACCGAGGAAGAGGCCCGGCGCCGGACGGAAAAACTGCTCGCCCGGCCGGTCCGGGCCCGGGAGGCGATCTCGGCGGTCATCGCCTTCGACGACCGGCTGGCCGCCGGGGCGGCCGCGGCGGTGGCGGAGGAAAACCTCTCCGGCCGGATCCTGGTGGCGGGACGGGGGGCCGGCCTGGCCGCCTCCCGCCGGATCATCGCCGGGGACCAGTTGCTGACCGTCTACATCCCCCCGGAGGAGCTGGCCTCGGCGGCGGTCCGGGCGGCGATCCGCCTGGTCCGGGGGATGGAGCCGGGCGAGATCGCCGGATCGCTGGGCCGGGAGGAGCGCTATCTTAAGCATAACGGCCGGGAGGTGCCCGCCGTTCTCTTCCCGCCGGTCTTGGTCACCCGGGGGACGATGATCGAGACGGTGATCCTCGACGGGCTCCACCCGGTTGAAGCCGTTTACGGAAGTTTCGAGCCCGAGGAAAATAAGTCCACTAATTCCACTAATTGACACTGATGGAATTAATCCCCAGCCGCGCCCCCTTGGGTTTAACCACTAATCTCGCGCTTGCGCGTCGTAGCGCTTCAGCGCGCAGGCGCGAATCTCCGCGAATCCCACTGCTCACTGCCCATTGCCCACTGCCTACTGCCTACTGCCTACTGCCTACTGCCTACTGATCCCTTCCGGACGACCACGGTGAAGACCGCCTTCCGGGCCGGCTCCACCCCTTCCTCCCAGGGACGGGAATACTCCAGGGCGATGCCGGTCTCGCCGGGCTCGACTGCCCGAAAGGTCCAGATTTGTTGGCCTCCCGCCCCGACCCGGGGCTCCTCCGGCGGCAAATAGGAGGCGTCGAGGAGTTCGACCACCTCCGGGTCGGGCGGTGTGGAGAAGTCCCAGGAGTAACCGGTGGTGGGGTTGGAGTCGAGGCTGACGGCGAACTTAGCGCCCGAGGTTACCTCGATCAAGGCGGTCTCTTCGGTATAAACCGGGGTTTCGCTCATAACTTCCGGGCGGGGCCGCCCGCACCCGGCGCCGAGAATCGCCGGCAGTACGGCCCCGAAAATTATCACTCGTTTCACCGGGTTCATCGATGTTACTATCCTATACCATATATCGCCGGAAATCGGCAACTGCTTCGTGGCCGGAAGGTTTGGGATTTTCGGAGACTGGCGCCGGTAACGATCAACAGCGGGGTGTCTCTCGATGCAACCCGGTTTATCGGGAAGGAAAGTCGATTATGAAGAACCGTTTCCTGTCCGCGTTGTTACTGACGTTAACGCCGGGCTGGTTGTTTCTGGCCGCGCCGGCGGGCGCCGGGCTTGAATATTTCGCCGGTTGGACCGTGGGAGAGAGCCGGGACGGCTATGGGACGATCCTGAGATCGTCCGACGGCGGGAGGTCCTGGTTCCGCCAGGGCGTCGGGCAGCTGGCCGACGTTGACCTGGCCGGGGTGGTCGCCGTCGATCCCGATACCGCCTGGGTGGTGGGAAAGTCCGACGGTTACGGGGCCATTTACCATACCACCGACGGGGGCCGGACCTGGACCCGGAAGGGTACGGCAGGCGAGATCCCGGATCTCGACCTGACGAAAGTCACTTCCCCCGGCGGCAAGACCGTCTGGGCGGTGGGGGGGGATGTCGGCGCCAGCACGATCCTCCACACCGCCGACGGCGGCCGGACCTGGCACGACCGGATCCCGGACGGCTACGAGCAAGCCGAGCTCCAGGGGGTCAGCGCCCCGGATCCGGAGACGGTCTGGGTGACCGGCGGCTCCCTGGACGGTTACCCGGTTATCCTCAAGAGCGAGGACGCCGGGGCGACCTGGACCCGCCAGAGCGGCGGGGATGTCGCCCGCCCCGGCTACCATCACATCCTGGGGATCTCCGCGGTCGACCGGGAGACGGCCTGGGCGATCGGGGGGACCATCGCCAGCGCGGATTGGTTCATTCTCAAGACCTCCGATGGCGGGGAGACCTGGAACCTCCAGACCGAAGGCGCTCACGACGGCAACGAGATTCACGCCGTGGACGCCGAAACCGTCTGGGCGGCCAGCGACTCGACGATCTCCTGGACCACCGACGGCGGCCTGACCTGGTCTTCCCATCTCTCCTACGAGTACACGATGGGGATCAGCGCCGTGGATTCCCGCCAGGCCTGGGCGGTCACCTACAGCTGGAAGGGCAGCATCTGGCGGACGGAAGACGGCGGGGCGAGCTGGACGGTCCTGGAGAGGCTGGGCGGAAGGGACCTGCCCGGCCTCTGGACGGTCTCCTTCGCCCCCCAGACCGTGCCCCCGCCGCTGCGGCTGGTGGTGGACGGCAAGGACTACAACGGGGACGGGCGGGATGACGTCGCGGTCTGGCGGCCCGCCGACGGGAGATGGATGATCGCTCCCCATCCAACCGCTCGTCCCCGGATATTTCACTACGGCGGACCGGGGGACCTGCCGGCGTCCGGCGACTACGACGGCGACGGGACCACCGACCCGGCCGTCTTTCGGCCAGCCTCCGGCCTCTGGGCGGTCCGGGGCGTGACCCGGCTTTACTACGGAAAGTCCGGGGACATCCCGGTTCCGGCCGATTACAGCGGCAACGGCCGGACCGACCCGGCGATCTTCCGGCCGTCGTCCGGCCTCTGGGCGGTCCGGGGAGTGACCCGGGCTTATTTCGGGGCCGGCGGCGACCTGCCGGTCCCGGTCGACCCCTCCGGCGAGGGGCCCGCCCGGGTCGGGATCTTCCGTCCTTCTTCCGGCCTCTGGGCGGTCCGGTCCGTGACCCGTTTCTACTTCGGCGCTTCCGGCGATTACCCGGTGCCGGCGGCTTATTCCGGCAGCGGCCGGGAATTCGCGGTCTTCCGGCCGGGGACGGGCTTGTGGGCGATCCGGGGCCTGACCCGGCTCTACTTCGGGGCGCCCGGAGACTACCCCCAGCCAGGGGACTATTCGGGCGGCGGGACCTCCCTCCCGGCGGTCTATCGACCGTCAACCGGATTGTGGGCGGTCCGGGGGTTGACCCGCTCCTACTGGGGCGGCGGGGATTACCTCCCGGTCTCCTGGTGAAGGGGAGTCGGGGGCATCATTCCGGTCGCCGAGTTCTTGCTTTTTCGAAATCCAGAGATATGTAATAATGCCCCGCTTAACGTTAACCCTT
>PWXJ01000200.1 GCA_003561965.1 PVC group bacterium | reverse complement strand
GCAGTCCCAGGGCGACATCCCCAGGTACTTGGCCTGGAAGGTAAAGGCCAGGGCCAGCTTCTCGTCGCCGAAATACTTGTAGAGGAGTTCGAAGAGGGTCTTGCCCAGGCCGAGGTGAGGCAGGGCCCGGACCAGGTTCATCGATAGCAGCGAGCCCGGGGAACCGTAGGGGACCTGGAGGCAGGGGTAGAGCCGCTCGAAGCGGAGTTTCTCCCTTTTCAGGTAGCGGTCCAGCCGGTCTTCCATCCCCGGGAAGACCCGGGCGATCTCCGCCCGCATCCCCTCCCGGTCGTCGGTCGGCTCCAGCCGGAGGTCGGGGAACTGGAGCCGGTACATCGGCTCGAGCCGCTGGAATTCCAGGAAGTCGGAAGCCTCGAAACCGGCTTCATCGAAGACTTCCTCCAAAACTTCCTTCATCATCAGGAAGGTCGGGCCGAGGTCGAAGGAGAAATCCCCCAGCCGGACCTCGCTGTTCCTCCCCCCGACCCGGTCCAGCCGCTCGAAGACGGTGACCGCAAACCCCCGGTGGGCCAGGATCATCGCCGCCGACAGCCCCCCCGGTCCCGCCCCGACAATCGCGACGCGCTTCTTCATATGCAGATTCCTCTCTGAGTTCTGATATCGTACCGGTTACCGATTACTGATTACTATTCCCCATTCCCCATTCCCGAAAAACCTCCCCGGCGCTTCCCCGGATTACCAGGTCGGCCTCGCCGTCGAGCGGGGTGGACCCGCGGTTGACGATCGCCAGCCGGCAGTCCGGATTCCGGTAGGCGGGGAGCTGGGCGGCCGGGAAGACGGTCAGAGAGGTCCCGACCAGGCAGAGGAGGTCGGCCTCCCGGATCGCGGACTGGGAGTTGATCCAGTCGACTTCGGGCAATGCCTCCCCGAAGAAGGTCACCTCCGGCTTGAATCCCCCGCCGCAGGAATGACGGGGTACTTCCCCCTTCCGGATCACCGGGTAGAGTTCGAAAGTCTCAATCCGGGCTCCGCAGTCCAGGCAGCGGCTGGAGGCGATCGTCCCGTGGACGCACCAGACGGTCTCGCTACCCGCCCGCTGGTGGAGGTCGTCGATGTTCTGGGTGACCACCGTCACCCGGCGGGAATCCTGGAGGCGGGCGATCGCCCGGTGGGCCGGGTTGGGCCGGGCCTGCTCCAGGACCGGGAGGAAACGTCCCCAGAACCGGTAAAAATTCGAGGGGTCGGCCAGGAAGGCGGAGATCTCGAAGACGTTGACGTTGTCCGGGTCGCTGTAGAGCCCCCCCGGGGAGCGGAAGTCGGGGATCCCGCTCTCGGTGGAGATCCCGGCCCCGGTCAGGAAGACAACCCGCCGGGAGCTGTTCAGCAGATCCCGGAATTCCTCCCGGGCCGTTTGATCCTGTGCCGGACTCTTCATAGCGGATACTATTGACGGGTGAATCCCAAGGATAGCAATTCCCGTCGCGGGGGGGAAGGGAATATCCGGGAAGAATATATTATTCCTGTTGACAGGGGGAGATAAACCCGTATATTGCGATTGATTAACAATCGCAATATTGGTGCGCGGGGGCTCCTGCCTCCCGGAAAGAGGATTACTATGCGGGACTGGGAAGAGAGATTCACCTCATTTTTAAAAGCCCGGGGTCTGACCTTCACCCGGGAGCGGAAGACGATCCTGGAGGCGATCTTCGCCACCCACGACCACTTCGACGTCGACTCGCTCCACGAAGATTTGAAAAAGCGGGGTGAGCGGATCTCGGTGGCGACCATCTACCGTCTGATCCCCCTCCTGGTCGAGAGCGGGATGATCCGGCAGGCGGTCTCCCGGGCGGGGCACCCGACCTACGAACATCTCTTCGGCCATCTCCCCCATCACCACCTGATCTGTGTCCGCTGCGGCCGGGTCGCGGAGTTCCGGGAGGAGCGGATCGAGAAGATCCTCGACGGGGTCTGCGAACGGGAGGGGTTCTCCCCGATCGAGTACCGTCTCGGGGTCCGGGCGGTCTGTTCCACCTGCCGGCGGGAGGAGAAAAAGTGAGCCGGGCTGCCGATCTGGCTTCGCTGCCCCCGGGAGCGAAGGGGAAGATCACCGGTTTCGCCGCCGGTCCCGGGCTGGTCCGCCGCCTGGAGGAGATGGGGCTCCGTTCCGGCCTGGGGGTGGTGAAGATCAGCGGGATGCCCCTCCGGGGCCCGGTGGTGGTCCAGGTCGGCGGGACCAGGCTGGCGATCGGTCACGGGATGGCGAAGAAGGTGATGGTGGAGGCGGGGCGGTGAAGAAGATCGTCCTGATGGGCAACCCCAACGTCGGGAAGTCGGTCCTCTTCTACCGGCTGACCGGGGTCCAGGTGATCGCCTCCAACTACCCCGGGACCACCGTCGAGTTCACCCGGGGGGTCCTGACCATCCCCGGGGACGCCCCGGTCCCGCCGGGCTCCCTGTTCGCTCCCGGGGAACGGGTGGAGATCATCGACCCCCCCGGGGTCTACTCCCTGGAGGCCTCCTCCCGGGCCGACCGGGTGGCGGTGGAGATCCTCGAGGAGGCCGACCTGGTGGTCAGCGTGGTCGACGCCACCAACCTGGAGCGGAACCTCTGCCTCACCCTCCAGCTCCTGGAGCGGGAGGTCCCGGTGGTGGTCGCCCTCAACCTCTGGGACGAGACCGGGCACCTGGGGATCGAGATCGACCCGGCCGGACTCGAGGAGATGCTCGGGGTGCCGGTCGTCCCCACGGTGGCGGTCTCCGCCGAAGGGGTCCGGCAGCTGGTGGAAAAGCTCCAGGAAGCCCGGCCCGGCGGGCACCCGGCCCGGGACCGGGACTCCCGCTGGCCGGAGATGGGCCGGATCGTCTCCTCCTGCCAGACGCTCCACCACCATCACCACACCTTTCTCCAGCGGCTCTCCGACCTCAGCGTCCAGCCGCTGACCGGCCTCCCCCTGGCCGGCCTGGTCTTCCTGGCCGCCTTCTGGGTGATCCGGCTGATCGGGGAGACCCTGATCGATAACGTGGCCGAACCGGTCTTTGAGGGGCTTTACCTGCCCCTGCTCGAGCGGCTCTCGGCCTTTCTCGGCCCGGGAACCCTCCTCCACACCATCCTGGTCGGGAACCTGATCGACGGGGCGATCGACTTCGAGCAGTCTTTCGGCGCCCTCTCCACCGGGCTCTTCGTCCCCCTGGCGATGGTCCTGCCCTACATCCTGGCCTTCTACCTGGTCCTGAGTTT
>PWXJ01000183.1 GCA_003561965.1 PVC group bacterium | reverse complement strand
CTCTGCGGGCTCTTCTTCCCCGTCGACCACCTCCCGGTCTTCCTCCGCCCGGTCTCCTACCTCCTCCCCCTGACCTACGGTGTCGACATCATCCGCGGCGCCGTCGAGGGCGCCTCCCGGCTCTCCCCGGCCCTCAACTTCTCCGTCCTCACCCTCTTCTGCCTCGCCCTCTTCCTGGCCAGCCTCCGAAACATCAACCGGAAGTGGATCCTCTGACCGCCCCCCGGGGGTTTTGACGCCGAAGCGAAGCTTTCCGAGGCACCCCACTGTCCGGCCCCACCCCCGGCCCGACCCGGAAATGACAATATTCAATGACTGACACCTTTTTATCCTTCTTGCGTTCCGTCCGATCTTTGCGCTATAATCCGCGTAGCTTGTCGGTAGTTGGAGGAAGCAATAAAGATCGATAGAACAATCTACGGTTTGGTCAGCAATCGTCCTTTCCTGGAGCGATGGTACATCCGGGTTTAGACGCGTATTCACCGGGCGGCTGAAAAGGCTGCCCGGTTTTGTTTTGCCGGCAAATATCTTCGTTTGATAAGTCAACCCAACGTCAACCAGGGAGGCTTATTATGCAGTTCGAGAACGTCACGATCGGCGTCCCCCGCGAGATAATGCCGGGGGAGAAGCGGGCGGGCGCCGTACCCGACACCGTGGGCAAAATGACCGAGGCCGGCGCCCGGGTGCTGGTGGAGGCCGGGGCGGGGGCCGGCGCCTTCATCGGGGACGACGAGTACCGGGAACGGGGGGCGGAGATCCTCTCCGACGTCCGGGAACTCTACGGGCGGGCCAACCTGATCCTCAAGGTCAAGGAGTCCCGGGTCCACGAGGGGCTGGAGATCCACGAGGCCGAGCTCTTCCCCGGCGGCGGGATCCTGATCAGTTTCCTCCACCCGGCCAACCCGCTCAACCACGAGGGGCTGAGGATCCTCGCCCGGAGGGGGATCACCAGCTACACCCTGGACGGGGTCCCCCGGATCTCCCGGGCCCAGCGGATGGACACCCTGACCTGTATGAGTTCGATCGCCGGTTATAAGGCGGCCATCTTCTCCGCCAACCTCCTGGGCCGGTTCGTCCCGATGATGCCCACCTGCTTCGGGATGATCGAGCCGGCCCAATTCCTGGTCGTGGGCAGCGGGGTGGCCGGCCTCCAGGCCATCGCCACCGCCAAACGCCTGGGGGCGAAGGTGAAGACCATCGATATCCGCCCCGAGGCCAACGAGCAGGCCCGCAGCCTGGGGGCCGAGGTGATCGAGTTCGACGTCCCCGCCGGGCTGGCGGTGGGCGAGGGCGGTTACGCCCGCCGGCTCCCCGAAGAGTGGTACGTCCGGGAGCGGGAACTGCTGACCCCTCACGTGGAAGCCAGCGACGCGGTGATCCTCACCGCCCTGATCCCCGGCGAGGTGGCCCCGGTGATCGTCGACGAGTCGATGGCCTCCGGGATGAAAAAGGGCTCGGTCATCGTCGACGTCGCCGTGGACCAGGGGGGCAACTGCACCCTGACCCGCGGGGCGGAGGAGTACTGCTTCCGGGGCGTGACCATCTCCGGGGTTATGAACATCCCCGCCACCCTCCCGGTCGACGCCACCAATATGTACGCCCAGAGCGCCTGGAACTTCCTCTCCTACATCTTCCGGGACGGGAAGAACAGCACCGACACCTCCGACGAGATCGTCGCCTCGACCCTGGTCACCCTGGACGGCAGAATCGTCCACCGGGGCACCCTCGAGGCGATGGAGATGGAGGAGGCCCGGGGGAGATGACGGCCGTCCTGCTGGTCATCCTGGCCGCTTCGGCCCTCCTCGGGTACCGGGTCATCTCGGCGGTCCCCCCGCTCCTCCACACCCCCCTGATGTCGGGGATGAACGCCCTCTCCGGCATCACCGTGATCGGGGCGGTGGCCGTCTTCGCCGCCGCCCCCGAGGGAACGGAGGGCTGGGCGGCGGCGGCCCTGGTCCTGGCCTCGGTCAACGTGGTCGGCGGCTTCTGGGTCACCGAGCGGATGCTCCGGATGTTCCGCGACGGCCGCCGCCGGGAGAAGAAGGAGGACCCGCCGTGGCGGTGACGGTCCTGGTCGCGGTCCTGATCATCGCCGGCTTCCTGGGCGGCATCCGCCTGATGCAGTCCCCCCGGACCGCCCTCTGGGGCAACCGCCTGGGCGCCCTGGCGATGCTGGCCGCCCTCGCCTGGGCCTTTGCCGCCCTCGGCCGGGGGGCCCCGCCGGCCGCCCTTCTCTTCATCGCCCTCGGCGCCGCCCTCGGGCTGGCCCTCGGCCAGGCGGTGAAGATGATCCATATGCCCCAGACCGTGGCCCTCCTCAACGGCTTCGGCGGGGCCGCCTCGGCCCTGGTCGCCTGGACCGCGGTCCTGATCCGGGCCGGGCAGGCCTCCGGCCCGCTCTTCCGGGGGACCTCCGGCCTGGCCCTCGGCATCGGCGCCCTCACCTTCAGCGGGAGCGTGGTCGCCGTCCTCAAGCTCCAGGGCCTGGCCTTCCGCCGCCCGCCCCGGCGGGGGTGGCCCGCCCCGGCCCTGAGGTCTTCGCTCCTCCTCGCCGGGCTCCTGGTCCTGGCCGGGACCGGGTTGCCGGGGCTCGCCCCGGGGTGGGTCCCCGCCCTGGTCGCCCTCACCGGCCTGGCCGCCGGTTTCTTTATGGCCCTCCGGGTCGGGGGTGCGGATATGCCGATCGTGATCTCCCTGCTCAACTCCTTCTCCGGGATCGCCGCCGCCGTCGCCGGCCTGGCCGTCAACGACATCGTCCTGGCCGGGACCGGGGCCCTGGTCGGGGTGGCCGGGATGATCCTGACCCGCCTGATGTGCCGGGCGATGAACCGGGGCCTCCCCGCGGTCCTGGCCGGCTTCGTCCCGGCCGCCCGGGCGGGAGAGGCCGGACCGGCCTCGCCGGAAGCTGCCGCCCCCCCGGCGGAAGAGGACGCGCCCCCGAAAGATCCCGGCGAACTGCTCCGCTCCGCCCGGCGGGTGATCGTCGTCCCCGGTTACGGTATGGCCGTGGCCCAGGCCCAGGCGGCGGTTCGGCAACTGGCCGACGCCCTGGAAGAGCGGGGCCGGGCGGTCAGGTTCGCCATCCACCCGGTGGCCGGGAGGATGCCCGGTCATATGAACGTCCTCCTGGCCGAGGTCGGGATCGACTACGAAAAGCTGGCCGGGCTGGAGGAGATCAACCCCGAGTTCAAGGAGACCGACCTGGTGGTGG
>PWXJ01000126.1 GCA_003561965.1 PVC group bacterium | reverse complement strand
GGCGAGCGGACACATCTGCCGACCGTCTTCCGGGGGAGTTCCGGCCTCTGGGCGATCCGCTCCCTGACCCGGGTTTATTTCGGAGCGGATTCCGATCACCCTGTAACCAGGTAAGGATTTTCCCGGGATTAAGAGTTTTCTTTATCGTTTGTCTTTGAGGATTATAATTTCGGTTTTCCCCGGGCGTGCGGTCCGGAAGGGGGGAATCCAGCCAATGAATATCAGGAGTTCGGTCTATATGAAACCAGTGATCTTGGTCGTTCTGGCCCTGTTCTTATCCTGGAGTCCGGCCGTCCTGCCGGCGGAGGGTGAGCCGATCACCCAGGCGGAATGGGCGGTCTTCCTGGCCCGGGGGTTGGGACTGGAAGCGGCCCTCCCTGAGGGGACGTCCGCCGAACAATTCATCTCCATCCTCGGCCGGGGCGGCTACCAGAAGATCGAGGGGGAGGATTATGAGGAAGCCACGCCCTCGTTGAGAAAGGTCGAGGCCCCCGAACACCTGCCGGTCAGCAACCAGCACTGGGCGGAAGCGGTGGAGGAGTCCGGCGCCGCCCGCTACCGGTTCGAACTGCCGGCCGGGAGGAGGGTCACCATCCGCGCCCGGGGCAGCGGGGGGCCCCAGTTCTGGTCGGTGAACGAGGGGGCGAGCGTGATGGTCAACCCCGGCGAGGAACTGCAGTGGGAAGAGGTGGGAAGTTACAACCTGGAGCCGGGCGAGCAGGAGATTATGGTCTCCATCCCCGCCGGCGGGACGCTCGATGTCTTTGAATTGGTCTCCGGGGGAGAACCCCCGATCGAACCCCTCGGGGGATTCCGGCCCGGAGAGGACCTGACCTATGGAGACAAGGCCGTCACCATCGTCCGGGGGCTGGGCCTGGAGAACGAACTCCCGATTGACGAGGGGTTCTACCTGATCCGGGAGGCGGAACTCTACGACCGGGCCGAGGGGGATTACCGGATCGCCCGGGACCGGGGTCAGGGACCGGCCTCCCGGGGCGAATGGGTGAAGCCGGAAGCAGCGACCCGGGTCTCCTACGACTTCACCGTCCCCGCCCGGGGGCTCTATTCCATTCTTACCCGCGGCTTCGGCCAGTTCGAGGAGGAGTGGTTCATCGACCTTGGAGAGGCCCGGGCCTCGGTCCGCCCGGCCGACATCCGGAAGTTCAGCTGGTACCCGGTGATCACGGTCTTCCTGGACGCGGGGCCGCACACCTTGGAGAAACGGCTCCGGGCGGGGAACGGCTTCGACGCCTTCAAGATCGTCCGCCGCCGGTCCGGTCCGGGGGACTATCTTCAGCTTATCGCCGACCTCGGTTTCCAGGAAGATTCCCTGCCCCCATCCCCGGAGAGGGACCGCGCCCGGCGCCGGCGTTACCAGCTCTATCAGTCGCTGGAGGGAAGGGATTTTGCCGATGTGGAGGGGAACCCGGAGGTCCTGGCCGATCACCGCTACGGCCGGCCCGTCAGCCGGGGCTGGGTCCGGCCCCAGAACGAAAGCGTTACCCTCCGCTACCGGGTCAAGGTCGCCGAAGACGGGACTTACGCGGTCTATATGCGGTCGTTCGGGGTCTCCCCGATATCCTGGAAGATCGGCCTGGCGGGGGAGAGTTTCCGGGAGAGCCGGGAGGTCTTCCCCCGGGCCCACGACGCCTTCCTCTGGGACGAGGTGGTCACCCTGGACCTGGAGGCGGGGGAATACCTGGTGGAGATGGCCCTCCCCGAAGAGACCGGCTTAGACGTCTTCGAGTTCCGCCGGAGAGCCTGGTCGACCGCTGAACTCGACCGTCTGGCCGAACAGCCGGTTGGAAGGGAAGCGGCGCGGCGCAACCTGGAAGGAATCAAGGAGCAGACCGGGCCGACCCCGCGGCCGGTCCGGCCGGAGCCCACTCCCCTGCCCGAAGCGACCCCGGGCCCGACACCCGAGGACGATACCCCGATCATCCCGGTGCCGACACCGATCCCGGCTCCGACCCCGATTCCCCCGCCGCCCACCCCGCTGCCGCCCGTCCCGACCCCGATCCCCCGGCCGACCTTCCCGCCGCTCAGCCCTTTCCTGCCGTAATACGGTTTTTCAATAGCCACCTTTAAACCTCTCAAACACCTTCAAAGAGGAGAAAGTCGATGAAGATATTGTTGGTGATAGTAATAACGGCGATCCTGACTGCCGGGTGCGGCCACACCCTGAAGCGGGATTACCGGGCTTCCCGGGAGGCGGTGACCTCCCTGGAGACGGTCGCCGTCCTCTCGTTCGAAAACCTGACCCGGTTCCCCGACGCCGGCGAGATCGTGGCCGAACTCTTCACCACCGAGCTCTTCCGGACGGGAGACTTCCGGGTGCTGGATCGGAACCAGGTCCGGCGGCTGATGCGGGAGAAGATGATCGTCCCGCCGGTGGTCGTCGACCGGCGGGCCGCGCAGAAGATCGGGGCGGCGCTGGAGGTGGACGCGGTCCTGATCGGCTCGGTCTCCGAGTACTGGTACCGGCTGGAACGGAGGACCCGGAGGCGGGAGGGAGAAGAACCAGCGGTGGGGATCAACGCCCTCCTGGTCGACGTGGAATCGGGGGAGGTGATCTGGGCCTCCAGCCACAGCCGATCCAGCTACGACGCCTTCACCGCCGATCGCGACCACCTCAACCGGGTCGCCCAGATCACCGTCGCCAATATGGTCGATTCTTTGGACTGAGGGAAAGAAAGTATTCGGTAATCAGTAATCGGTAATCAGTTCCGATCACCGATCACCGATCACCGATTACCGATTACCGATTACTGATTACTTGTTCCACCAAGGAGACAACCTATGAGAAAAAAACTGGTATGGCTGTACCTGGGGCTGCTGATTCTCCCGGCCGCCGCCGGCTGCGGACACAAGTATATCTCGGCCCGGGTCGAGCGGGGAGACGACCTGGCCGGGATCCGCTCGGTGGCGGTCCTGCCCTTCGAGAATATGACCAAGTACCACGAAGCGGGGAAGATCGTGGCCGATCTCTTCGCCACCGAGTTATACATCTCCCGTAAGTACCGGGTTATGGAGCGGACCGAGGCGGTCGCCCTCTGCGCCGAGCAGGGGATCCGACTGGGGGAGGCGATCGACGCCGACTACGCCCGGACCCTGGGGGAGATGCTGGGGGTGGACGGGGTTTTTATCGGCTCGGTCTCCGAGTACTGGTACCGGGTCTACCGGGAGGAGGACGAGGAGGTGGAGCCGGCGGT
>PWXJ01000213.1 GCA_003561965.1 PVC group bacterium | reverse complement strand
TCCGGGAGGAAGGGGAGACGATCAGCGTCGGGGCCGGGACCACCCACCGGGAGATCCACTCCTCGGACCTGATCCGGGAAGGGGCCCCGCTGCTGGCCGCCGCCTCGGCCACCGTGGGCGCGGCCCAGCACCGGAACATCGCCACCATCGGCGGCAACATTATGAACGCCTCCCCGGCCGCCGACACCGTCCCCGCCCTGATCGCCCTCGAGGCCGAGGCGGTCCTGAGATCCCGCGGGGGCGAGCGGGTCGAGAAACTCTCCACAATCTTCGTCAAACCCTATCAGACCGGCGCCCGTCCGGAGGAGATCCTGACCGCCGTCCGCTTCCGCCGCCTCCCCGCCGGGGCCAAGAGCGGTTTTGTCAAGCTCGGCCGCCGCAACGCCCTGGCCATCTCCCGGATGAACGTGGCCGTGGTCCTCTTTCTGGAGGGCGGGGTTATCCGCGAGGCCCGGATCGCCCCCGGTTCGGCCACCCCGATGCCGGAGCGGTTCGCCGCCGCCGAAAAAATCCTCGTCGGGCAACGACCCGCCGGGGAACTCTTCCGGGCCGCCGGGGACGCCGTCGCCGCCGAGATGGTCGAACGCTCCGGCCGCCGCTGGTCGACCCCGTACAAGGAACCGGTAATCGCCGCCCTGACCGCCCGGGCCCTGCGGGAAGCCCTGGCCTGATCGAAGATGAAAATAGTTAAACTTGATATCACGGTCAACGGGGTCAAGCATTCCCTGAAGATCGACCCCAACCTCCGGCTCCTCGATCTCCTCCGGGACGAACTCGCCCTGACCGGGACCAAGGAGGGCTGCGGGATCGGGGAGTGCGGGGCCTGCACCGTCCTCCTCGACGGGCGGGCCGTCAACGCCTGCCTGATCCTGGCCGCCCAGTGCGCGGGCCGGGAAGTCTGCACCATCGAGGACTTCTCCGACGGCGATCGGCTCCATCCCCTCCAGCAGTCCTTCCTCGACCACGGGGCCGTCCAGTGCGGGTTCTGCACCCCGGGGATGATCCTCTCCGCCGCGGCCCTCCTCCGCGAGAATCCCGACCCCACCGAGCGGGAGATCCGGGTGGCCATCTCCGGCAACCTCTGCCGCTGCACCGGCTATACCCAGATCGTCGAGGCCGTCCAGTCAGTCGCCGGAAAGGACCACGGCGACTGGTGGCTGCGGATTATACGGAGAAAGGACTAAAACGACGTAAAGGACTTAACGGACTTAAAGGACAAAAGGGAGAGCAGCCCCAGCCGATCACCAGGCGTCCTTTTTGTCCTTTGAGTCGTTCAGGTCCTTTCTCCGGTTCTCCGGAAAGAATTCCGGGTGGAATAAATGGTGACTTTTTCCTGGTGAATTTGTAATATTCAGCGGGTGAACCCGGATATGCCGCGCACGCACGAATGATCAGGAACCTTCCAGTTTTTTCCCCGATTCAGCGCAACCTTTACGCAGGGAGGAGAGAATGCCCGTCCGCGGACTGAAGAAGACCGGTGAATACTTCGATTCGGTGTCCCTGATGCTGGTCGCCCGCTCCCTGACCGAACTCGAGGGGGTGGAGGACGCCACGGTGGTGATGGGGACCGAGGAGAACAAGCAGATCCTGACCGCCTCCGGTCTCCAGCTCGACGAGTTCAAGTCGGCCACCGACACCGATCTTCTGATCTCCGTCCGGGCCGCTGACGAGGAGACGGCCCGGGCCGGGATCGCCCGGGCCGAGGAGCTACTGATCGAGAGCAAGCAGAAGAAAGCCGCCGCCGGGGAGCATCTCCCCCGGTCAATCGAGGGGGCGGTGAAGGAACTTCCCGACGCCAATATGGTCCTGATCTCGGTCGCCGGCCGTTACGCCGGCGACCTGGCGATGGAGGCCCTGGAGAAGGGGCTGCACGTGATGCTCTTCTCCGACAACGTCCCGATCGAAAAGGAGAAGGAACTCAAGGAGTTCGGCCGGGAGAAGGGGCTGCTGGTGATGGGCCCCGACTGCGGCACGGCGATCATCAACGGCGCGCCCCTCTGCTTCGCCAACGTGGTCAAGCGGGGGAAGATCGGGATCGTGGCGGCCTCCGGGACCGGCCTCCAGGAGGTCAGCACCATCATCGCCAACGCCGGGGAGGGGATCTCCCAGGCGATCGGGACCGGGGGCCGGGACGTCAAGGACGAGATCGGGGGGATAATGTTCCTCGAGGGGATCAAGGCCCTGGCGGCCGACGAGGCCACCGAGGTGATCGTGCTCGTCTCCAAGCCCCCCGCCCCCGGGGTCCTGAAGAAGGTGGGGGAGACGATCAAGGATATCGGGAAGCCGGTGGCGGCGATCCTGATCGGCGGCGACCCGGCGGTGATGGAAGAGGCCGGTGCCGCCGCCGCCCGGGACCTGGAACGGGCCGGGCTGATCGCGGCCGCCCTGGCCCGGGGCGAGGACCCGGCCGGAATCGAGGACAGCCTCCGGGCCCGGAGCGAAAAGATCCGGGAGCTGGCCGCCGCCGAAGCCGAAAAGATGGAGGAAGGGCAGAAGTACCTCCGGGGCCTCTTCAGCGGGGGAACCCTCTGCGACGAGACCCAGCTGATGTTCAAGGAGCGGCTGGGTCCGGTTTACAGCCCGGCCCCGATCGACCCGGAGTTCCGGCTCGAGGATATCTGGAAGAGCCGGGAGAACACGGTGGTCGACCTGGGCGAGGACGAGTTCACCGTCGGCCGCCCCCACCCGATGATCGACTTCCTCCTGAGGAAGAAACGGATCGTCGAGGAGGCCGCCGACCCCGAAACGGCGGTGATCCTCCTTGATGTCGTCCTCGGTTACGGCTCGAATATGTCCCCCGGCGAGGAGCTGGCGGGCCCGATCCGGGAGGCGAAGAAACTGGCCGCCGACTCCGGCCGCCACCTGGCGGTGATCTGCTCGATCACCGGCACGGAGAAGGACCCCCAGAATCGGAAGAAGGTGGAGGAGCAGCTGCGGGAAGCCGGGGCGGTGGTGATGGAGAGCAACTCCGCCGCCAGCGAACTGACCTTGGAAATCATCAAGATCCGGGGAGGGAAGTGATGTCGCTGAATGGACTCTTCGAGCAGGAACTGAAGGCGATCAATGTCGGATTGACCGATTTTCAGCAGGCCCTGAAAGACGCCGGATACCAGTGCGTCCAGGTGGACTGGTCCCCGCCGGCCGGCGGGGACGAGGACGTAATGGCGGCCCTGGCCGCCCTGGGCCTTTAATACAGGAGGACGAGCTATGCGCAGGTTCGGT
>PWXJ01000111.1 GCA_003561965.1 PVC group bacterium | reverse complement strand
GGATTGTGCTGCTCGCCCTGCGGAAATTTGCCCGGGATAAGTGCCTGTCGAGTGCTTCGGCGCTCACCTTCTACACCCTGCTGGCGATAGTCCCGATCCTGGCGATGGCCTTCGGGGTCGCCCAGGGGTTCGGTCTCGAGAAGGTGCTCGAGAGGAGAATCCTCGAGACCGCCGCGGGCCAGGAGGAGGTGATCCAGGAAGCCATCGTCTTCGCCGAAAACCTCCTCGAACAGACCCAGGGGGGGCTGATCGCCGGGATCGGGGTCGCCGTCCTCGTCTGGACGGTGATCAAGGTCCTGGGTTATGTCGAGCGCTCCCTGAACGACATCTGGGGTATCAGCAAGTCGCGTTCCCTGGCGCGGAAGTTCAGCGAATACGTCTCGATTATGCTCCTGGGGCCGCTGCTTTTGATTATGGCCAGCAGCCTGATCGTCTTCATCACCGCCCAGGTGAGGGTAGCCGCCGAGGATGTGTCCCTGCTGGCGCCGCTCGGTCCGGTGATCCTCCTGGGAATCAGGGGAATCCCCTACGTCATCATCTGGTTTCTCTTCACATTTATCTACACCTTCATCCCCAACACCAAGGTCAACTTCAAGTCCGGGCTGATCGCCGGGGTGCTGGCCGGCACCATCTATGTGATCGTCCAGTGGGCCTACATCAACTTCCAGGTCGGTATTTCGAAATACAACGCCATTTACGGGAGTTTCGCCGCCCTTCCGCTCTTCCTGGTCTGGCTGCGGCTGAGCTGGCTGATCGTCCTCTTCGGCGCCGAGGTATCCTTCGCCCATCAGAACGTCGATACCTACGAGTTCGAACCCGACGCCGCCCGGGTCTCCACCCGTTTCAAGCGCCTGGTCGCCCTCTCGGTGACCCGGCAGGTCGTTCAACGTTTCGCCCGGGGGCTCGACCCGCTGACCGCTCCCCAGTTATCCCGGCAGATGGAGATCCCGATCCGGCTGCTCCGGCAGGTGCTTTCCGAACTGGTGGAGAGCGGAATCCTGGTCGAGACCGTCGCCGAAGACGAGGATCAGCCCGCCTTCCAGCCGGCGGTAAATATCGACCTGATCACCTTCAAGTTCGTGACCGACGCCCTCGATCATCGCGGCGTCGACAATTTGGACCTGGCCCCGGGGGAGGATTTTTTAGCCGTCCGGGAGCAGGTCCGGAAGATCGACGCCCTCACCGAGCAGTTGCCCGAGAACTACGCCCTCAAGGATCTGGCGTAACCCTCTCGAGCCGCCGTTTCGGCGGCGGCCGTTGGACTATGAATACCAAGTGCTTGAGAATAATCCTTCCGTTCTTTTTGATCGCCGCCGCTTCTCCGGCGCCGGTCGCCGGCGCGGAATTATCCGGTATACGTCTCCGTCCCGGCCGGCTCTCGGTGGCGATCCGGGAGCCGGCCGACCCCTCCGGGGAGACCCGCGGGGTGAAGGGAGTGATCACCCTCTCCGCCCGCGACGAGACCGGGGAGGAGTTCAGCCTGCGGAGCGTCGCCTCTCGAGGTTCCTGGCCTCTTCGTTCCCGCCGTCAGGTGACCGTCGAGAATGACTCCCCCCCCCGCCGGAGACACCCCGGCCGCCTGCCTCCCCGGCAGCTGAGCCGGGTCAGCCGGGAACACCGGCTGGAGGGGCTGCGGATCTTCATCCCCGACCGCGGGCTGGAACTGGATTTCGGGGAGGGGTTTGTCTCCTCCCGCCGGGACCAGGCCGAAGAGGGAGGTCTGGCGGTCGAGATTCTCCTCCCCCCGGATGCCGGGGGCGATCCGAAGGTCCGGGTGAGCGGGGCCGGCTTCTCGTCCAACTACCCGGTCGAGGCCCGCTCCGCCCGGGCGGAGCGGCCGTTTTACTTCCGTTCCACCCGGCCCCACCGGGTCCGGCTGGTCGCCGAGGGCGCCGACGCCCTCCAGGCCCGGCTGGAGATGATCTCCCGGGCCCGGGAGACGATCGATCTTGAGTACTACCTCTTCGATACCTCCCAGGCCTCCACCCGGATGATCGTCCAGGCCCTGGCGGAGAGGGCCCGCCAGGGTGTCCGGGTACGGATCCTCCGGGATTACACCCCCTTCGGATCCCGCTTCTCCCCCTGGCTGGCCGCCCTGCTCGGGGAGAAGGGGGTGGAGGTGAGAATCTATAACCCCGCCTGGGAATTCAACCCCTGGCAGTTCCGGGCCCACCGGAAGATGATCATCGTCGACGGGGAGGAGGCGATCACCGGCGGGAGGAACATCGCCGACGCCTACTTCGGGCTGGACCGGGCCAAGAACTTCATCGACCTCGACCTCTGGGTCGAGGGGGAGATCGTCGGGGTGATGGAAGAGAGCTTCGAGGCCTTCTGGAATTCGAAGTATTCCCGGCCGGCCGCCGCTCCCCGGGCACCCCGGCCCTTCGACTATCTCGGTTACGCCGTCTCCAGTTTCCGCCGGGACACCCGGCAGCGGGAGCGGCGGCTGGAAGCCGCCCGGAGAAAATACCTCGACCCCGAACCCCTCCGGGAGTACCGGGAACGGATCGGGGAGGCGGCCGCCGAACAGGCCGGAAGATACCGGGTCCACCGGGTCGAGAATATCGCCTTTTGCTCCGACCGGCCCGAGAACCCCCGTTTCCACCGGGTGGTGGCGGAAGCCATCTTCGACCGGTTGAACCGGGCCGAGGAACCGCTGCGGATTATGGCTCCCTATTTCATCCCGCTCCGGAGAAAGGAGCGGGAGATCGGGCGGCTGTTGGAGCGGGGCATCGACCTGGAGGTCCTCGGCAACAGCCGGTTCTCCTACGACGACGTGATCTCGATCGGCTATGTGATCGAGTCTTCGGCCCGATCCCTGGTCCGGCAGGGTCTGACGTTTTACGGATACTCGGGGCGGCCCCCGCCGGGGGAGATCCTGCCCCGGGACGACTACCGCCGCGGGGTTTACTGGGAGTTCCACGCCAAGGCGGCGGTGCTCGGGTCCGACAGCGTGATGATCGGTTCCTACAACTTCAACCCCCGGTCGAAGATCTTCAACTCCGAAACGGCGATCTTCATCGAGGAGAGCGAGGAACTGGCCCGGGAACTGGGCGAACTCTTCGACCGGACCGCCTCGGCCGCCTTCCTCCTCAATCCCCGGGGGGAATACGACTGCGAGTTCTTCCGGGAACTGGCCGCCCGGGGCGAGCTGCCCCGCCGGGGTCTGTTCCACGGTCTGAAGACCCTCTTCACCAACACCCTCTCGCTCTTCGCCCGGGAT
>PWXJ01000280.1 GCA_003561965.1 PVC group bacterium | reverse complement strand
TCAAAGGCCTCCGGGTCCTCCCGGTACTTGGCCTCGGCCACGAACTTGCCGTAGTGGACCCGCTTGGAGATCGCCTGGAGGCAGGTGACGTCGCAGAGGGAGCTGGAGCCGTACTGCCGGTCGTCGCCGGGCCGGCAGATCGTGGGGACGATCTCGTTCTCGTAGATAATCCGGAGGCGCCGGTTGATGTTGACCGTGTTGGGCCGCAGCGGGTTCTCGGAAAAGGCCAGGGGGGGGAGGATCGGCTCCGGAAGGTCGTCGAAGAAGGGGTGCTCGTCCGGGCTGGTGTAGCGGCGGATCCGGGCGTGGACCTTCTCGATCTCTTTCAAGTGGAAACCCACCAGGCTCTCCCCTTCCAGGGCGGGGCCGAAGGCCCCGGGACGGTAGATGATCGGGTTATGCCGGAACTGGGCCCGCTCGATCAGCTCGAAGATGATCGTCTCCTCCAGGCGGGCGAGGACGTTGCGGATGTTGCTCAATAACAGCTGTTCGCTCATAACCAACCTACTTAAAACAAATCACCGCAAAGGCGCAAAGAACGCAAAGGCACGCAAAGGAAAATTAGAGTTTAGCACCGACTTTATTGGCGATCCGTAATTAGTGTGGATGTTATACCGGTTAAGAAGATTCCCGAAGGAAAGAGAAATATTCACCGCAAAGACGCAAAGTACGCAAAGGAACGCAAAGGAAATTTAGAGTTTAGCACCAACTTTATTGGCGATCCGTAATTAGTGTGGATGTTATACCGGTTAATAAGATTCCCGAAGGAAAGAGAAATATTCACCGCAGAGGCGCAAAGAACGCAAAGGTACGCAGAGGAATTATAGAGTTTTATTGCCGACTATGTTGGCGCTCCGAAACTATTGTGAATGTTATACCGGTTAAGAAGATTCCCAAAGGAAAGAGAAATATTCTCCGCGTAGGTGCGGTAGGTGCGAAGTTATATTTGCGTATAATTCTCGGATTGGTTTTCTCCCCTAACAACCAAGGGATTTTCGCATCGCTAATCACGACAGAGAAATAAACTCAAAATACTCTTTGCGAAACTTTGCGACCTTGGCGCCTTTGCGGTGAATAATAGTGTTTGTCATTCGTAGAAGGCCTTGTGGAAGAAGGCGGCGATCTCGCCGGCGGTCTCCCCGTCGAGGCCGCTTTCCAAAAGACGGGTGACGTAATCCTCCACCGGCATCCGGGCGGCCGCCGCCTGGTGATGCTCGACAAACAGTTTGACCACCCGCTGCCGCCAGATCCGCATCAGGTGATGGTCGTGACCGGTCTCCCACTCGTCCCCCCGCTCGGGGTACTTCTCCCGCCAGAGTTTCTCCCAGATATCCCAGGCCCGGACGGCCAGGGCGGTCTGGATCGCCCCGAAACTGTAGTATTTCTCCGCCTCCCCGGCCTGGGCCAGGAAGAGGATCTGTTCCATCCGGGCGCGGAACCCCGGCTCGTCACCCCCGTTTTCGTCGGCGTCCTTGATGGCGGCGAAGAGCATACCCACCCGGCCCCAGCGGCGGGCCTGCTCCACCTTCCCCCGGGCGGAGCGGGAGAGTTTCTCCATAATCTTGACGACCGCCTGGGAATGGTCCATTGTAAATCAGCTCACTTCGTTCGCTGATTTGTTGAGAAAAAATTTCACTCTCCGGAATCCCCGCCGGTCACGCACTGATAGGTATCCCAGGCGATGACCAGTTCCTCGTCGGTGGGGATGACCCAGATCGCGACCCGGGAGTCCTCCCGGGAGATCCGGCCTTCCTTCCCCCTCATCGCCCGGTTGAGCGCGGGGTCGAGGTCGAGCCCGAGGAAGTCGAGGCCGGTGAGGGCCCGCTCCCGGACCGGGACGGCATTCTCCCCCACCCCGCCGGTCAGGATGACGGCGTCGGCGCCGTTGAGGACCGCCAGGTAGGCCCCGATATACTTCTTCAAACGGTGGCAGTAGATATCGATGGCGAGGTCGCAGGTCTTGTCTCCTTCAGCGGCGGCGGCGAGGATCTCGCGCATATCGTTGGTCTTTTCGCTCAGGGCCAGCATCCCCGACTTCTTGTTCAGGATCCTGGTGAAACCCTCGATGTCCAACCCTTCCTTCTCCATCAGGAACTGGTGGAGGGCGGGGTCGATATCGCCCGACCGGGTCCCCATCACCAGCCCCTCCAGCGGGGTCATCCCCATCGAGGTATCGAGGCTATTACCACCCTTGACGGCGGCGATCGAGGCGCCGTTGCCGAGGTGGCAGGTGACGGCGGAGGTTTCGGCCGGTTTCTTTCCGGCCAGCTGACAGTAACGGTGGAAGACGTAGCGGTGGCTGGTCCCGTGAAAGCCGAACCTCCGGACGTGGTATTTCCGGTAATACTCCAGCGGGATGGCGTAAAGGTAGGAGGCGGGGGGCATCGTCTGGTGAAAGGCGGTGTCGAAAACAGCGACCTGGGGCACGCCGGGGAGGATCTCCCGGGCGGCCTCGTATCCCTTGAGGTTGGCCGGGTTGTGGAGGGGCGCGAGGTCGGAGCATTCCCGGATCCGGGCCAGAACCTTGTCGTCGATCAGAATCGAAGAGGCGAACTCCTCACCCCCGTGGACCATCCGGTGTCCGACCGCCTCGATCTCTTCGATCCGTCCCAGGATCGCGGTCTCCCCCTCGAGGAGGAGGCCGATGATCCGCCCGATCGCCCCCCGGTGGCCGACGACCGACTCCACCGATTCGAACTTTTCCTTAGCCTCAGCCCGGTAAGTTACAATCGCTTTCTCCTCCCCCACCTTTTCCACCACCCCCCGGGCGTGGACCACGTTGCCCCATTTTTCGAGAAGTTCTTTCGAGGTCTCGATCACCTGGAACTTGACCGAGGAGCTGCCGCAGTTCAATACCAGTATCTTCATAGTGGGCAGTTTATCAGGGACCGCCCGG
This sequence comes from PVC group bacterium, assembly GCA_003561965.1. Lineage (GTDB taxonomy): Bacteria > Auribacterota > Erginobacteria > Erginobacterales > Erginobacteraceae > Erginobacter. The sequence goes on along the minus strand of PWXJ01000280.1, from coordinate 9,318 downwards.
TCCGGCAATCGGTAAACCGGGGCCGGAATTTTTCCCGGGTAACCGGAGATCAAAGCTGCTATACTGGGATTGTGATGGCCGATCAGCCGAAAATCCTGCTTCCCTCCGGGAGTCAACCGGGAGAGATCTTCCGGCCGCCTCTCCGGGCGCGGATAGAAGCCCTGCTGCCGGAGTTTCTCACCCGGGCCCGCTGGTTCGGGGGGAAGGCCCGCGGACTGACGGAGGCCCGGATCTCCGCTTCGCTCCCCCTCCCCGGGGGACTGAAGTCGGGACGTTTCCTGGTCGTCGCCGTCTCCTACCGGGACGGAGGGGAAGAGTCCTACCTCCTGCCCCTGGTTTATTCCGCCAGGGGTGAGGGGACCCCCGAAGATCCCGGGGCGGTTCTGGCCGGGGTCGAGACCGCAGAGGGGCCGGGCCTGCTCTACGACGCCGCCGGAAGCCGGGAATTCCGCCGGGGCTGTTTCGATTTGATTCTCCGGGGTAAAGCCCTGGAAGAGGGCGGGGCGGCGATCCGGGGGACTCCGGGGCAGACCCTCCGCCGCTGGGGAGAAGAGGGAGGCAAACTGCCGGAATCCCGGGTACTGGGAAAGGAGCAGTCCAACACCTCTTTTCTCTACGGAAAGGAATTCATCCTCAAACTCTACCGGCGCCGGGAATCCGGGGTCAACCCGGAGATCGAGATCTCCCGGTTTCTCACCGAGAAAGCCGGGTTTGACCGGACCCCGCCCTTCACGGGGATGATCGAGCTGGAGCTCCCCGGGTCGGTCACGGCCTCGGCGGGGATCCTCCAGGGGTTCGTCCCCCACCGGGACGACGCCTGGAGTTATACCCTGGACGAGGTCTCCGATTTCCTCAACTCCGCCGGACCGGAGGCGGCGCGGCAGGCGATCGATAATTACCTGCCCTTCGCCCGGAGACTGGGGGAGCGGACCGGCCAACTCCATCTGGCCCTGGCCTCGGACCCCGGCGACCTCGACTTCGCCCCCGAGCCGGAGGAGGAAGCCTACCGGGAAGAGGGTCGCCGCTCGGCCGGGGAACTGCTCGACCGGGGGTTGCGGACGCTGAAGGAGACGATCGATCAGCTCTCCCCGGAGGCCGGTCAAGCCGCCCGGGATCTTTTGGCCCGGGGCGATCAACTCCGGCGGAAAATCGGCGGCCGGGAACCGGGAGAGGTGACCGGCCTCAAGATCCGGATCCACGGCGACTACCACCTCGGCCAGCTCCTCTACACCGGAGACGACGTGGCGATCATCGACTTCGAGGGCGAACCGGCCCGGTCCCTGGAAGAGCGGCGACGGAAACGGTCCCCCCTGGTGGACGTGGCCGGGATGGTCCGCTCCTTCCACTACGCCGCCCACGGGGCGATCTTCCTCTCGCCCCGGGGCGGCGGGGAGCCGGCGGCCGATCTCTTCGCCCGGGCGGAAGAGTGGTACCGGAAAGCCGCCGGAACATTTCTCGACTCCTACCGGAAAACCGTCGCGGCGGCGCCCGGCCTTCTTCCCGCCCGGCGGGAGGAAGAAGACCAACTCCTGGATCTCTTCATCCTGGAGAAGGCGGCCTACGAGCTGAACTACGAGCTGAACAACCGCCCCGACTGGTCCGCCATCCCGATCCGGGGCCTGCTCGGCCTCCTGACCTGACTCCCCGAATTCGATGTTGACAACTGTACTCATTCTGAGTACGGTTGTACTCATTATGAGAACACCTGGAGAAGAACTGATATCTTCGGCGCTATTCGGGAAGACCCGGCGCAAAGTCCTGGGCTTGTTCTTTTCCCATCCAGATGAATCTTATTATCTCCGCCAGACGGCCAGGTTGACCGGGATCGCCCCGGGGACCGTCCAGCGGGAACTGAAAAGGCTGGCGGGGGCGGGGATACTGACCAGAAGCGGCCGCGGGCAGCGACAGCATTACCGGGCGAACCGGGATTGTCCGGTTTTCTCGGAACTGAAGAGCCTGATGATAAAGACGGCGGGCCTGGCGGATGAATTGCGCCGGTTTCTCGCGCCCCTGTCGGAGAAGCTGGAATTCGCAGCCGTTTACGGCAGTTTGGCGAAGGGAACGGCAACGGCGAACAGTGACGTCGATCTCCTGATCGTGGGCGAGGTCGATGAATTGGAACTGCACCGGAGGATTTCCCGGGCGGAAAGCAAGCTGTCCCGGCCGGTGAACTATACCCTGCTGGACCGAAAGGAATTCGACCGGCGGCGTCAAGCCAACGGCGGTTTTCTCAACCGGGTTTTGAAACAACCACTGATCTTCGTCGCGGGGCACTATGAAAAGGTATGAACAACTGCTGAAATCCGGCCGGATCCGCCGGGAGAAGATATCGAAAGCGGAAATAAGACGGACGCTGGAGAAGGCGGAACGGGACCTGAAGACAGGGAGAAAATTGATGGAAGATGACCTGGACTGGGGGTTCGCTGTCACCTACAATGCCGCGCTCCAGGCGTCCAGGGCCTATATGTTTTCCCGGGGATATCGTCCCGCCAGCGCCCAGGGCCACAAAAACACATTCGCGTTTATGGCCCTGGCTCTGGGCAAAGAACATCGGGACGTAATCACGTATTTTGACCGGATGAGAAACAAGAGGAACCGGGCGGTTTACGACGCTTCGGGATTGATTACCGAGACCGAAGCGCGAAACCTTTTGCGAGTAACCCGGAAGTTCGTGACTATGATCAAAAAGAGACTGGCGGAAACGGCCCGACCCTGATCTTAGGCAAGCTGTACGAACAAAACCCGGATGAACGGGGAGGGACGGAAGGGGGTCTATTTCTTATAGCGATGAAGAATCTGAGAATACTAATAGCGGCCGGGGCGGTTCTGTTGCCGGCGATCTTCTCCCTCAGCTGCGGGGAGCCGGGGCCGCCGGAAACCCGGGTGGAACCCAGCCCGGCGCCGGAGGAACTCCCGGCTCCCCCTCCGGAGGAGAGCGCGACCCCGGTCACTCTGGGACGGGCCGAACCGATCCCGGTCGACCCTGACCGGCCGGGGGTGGCCCGGATGCTGGGGGACGAGATTGCCGAGGCGGTGGAGAGGGTCCTCCCCTCGGTGGTGGTGGTCCGGACCGAGGCCGTCCGCTAACAGGTGGCCCGGGACTCCTGGTGGGGCCGGCTCTACACGATCCCCCGGCGGCTGGCCGGACAGGGCTCGGGGGGGATCATCACCCCCGAGGGACACGTCCTGACCTGCCACCACGTGATCGCCGAGGCGGAGGATATCGAGGTCGTCCTCCGCGACGGGACCCTCTACCCGGCCCGGCTGGTCGGGAGCGACCCGGCCTCCGACCTGGCGGTGTTGAAGATCGAGGAGGGAGAGGGAGACTTCACCCCGATCGAGGCCGGGGACTCCGAAGGGGTCCGGGTCGGCGAGTTCGCGATCGCCGTCGGCTCACCCTTCGCCCTCTCCGGTTCGGTCACCCTGGGGATCGTCAGCCAGAAGGGGAGGTCGGTGGGCCTGCTCCCCCACGAGGACTACATCCAGACCGACGCCTCGATCAACGTCGGCAACTCGGGCGGCCCCCTGGTCGATATCGACGGGCGGATGATCGGGATCAACAACGCCATCACCACCGCCGGCCCCCAGGCCCGGGGCAACGTGGGGATCGGCTTCGCCGTCCCCTCCAACCTGGCGATCGAGGTGGCCCGGGAACTGATCGAACAGGGGAAATACGACCGGCCCCGGCTGGGGGTTATGCTCGGGCAGCTCAACCCCTCCACCGCCTACCGGCTTTTGGGGGAGCGTAGCGGGGTCTTCATCGACTCCGTCCTCCCCGGGTCGCCGGCCGAGGAGGCGGGCTTGCGGGACGGGGATATCATCATCGACATCGACGGCGAAGAGGTGACCACGATCGTCGAGGTCCAGCAGGCGGTGATCCGGAGGGATTTCGACGAGCCGGTCGAGGTGACGGTCCTCCGGCGGGGACGGGAGCGGACGATCACCGTGCGGACAGGTAGGGAGTAGGGAGTGGGGAATGGGGAATGGGGAATGGGGAATGGGGAAGAGTAATCAGTAATCAGTAATCAGTAATCAGATAGACATCCCCCCCTCACCCTGCCCTCTCCCCCCGTCGGGGGGAGAGGGTTTTTTCTGGTGCCGTACCAGTTAACGCTTGTACTTGATCCGGCGGGCGGGCTCGAAGGGGCTCTTGCGGTGCTTCATTATGTCGCCGTAGAGCTCGACCCGCCGGTCCTCGAGGTGGTCGAACTCCATCGGGGTTTTGGTCCCGTAGGTGATGTACTTCAGCGGCTCGGGGTCGAGCTCGGCGGAGACGATCTCCTCGGTCCCCCGGGCCTGGGCGATCTTCTGCCCGATCGGGTTGACGATCATCGAGTGTCCGAAATTGTAATTCCCCCCGCCGTCCGGACCGCCGACCGCGTTGACCGCCAGGAGATAGACGTGGTTGTCGTAGGCCCGGGCCCGGTTGGTGAAGTCCCAGATCTCGAAGGACCTGAGCAGGGCCGAGGGCCGGACGATGATCTCGGCCCCCTTGAGGGCGAGGATCCGGGAGAGCTCGGGGAAGTCACCCTCGTAACAGATGGTGATCCCCATTTTGGCGAAGCCGAGGTTGAAGACCGGGAGGGCGTTGCCGGGGGTGGTCCAGGACCGTTCGCCGGGGAAGGGATGGGTCTTGCGGTAAACCCCGGCCAGCCGCCCCTGGGGGTTGATCACCAGGGCGGAGTTGAAGACCTGCCCCTTCTCCTTTCCCTTCTCGTACATCGGGAAGACCACCCAGACCTTGAGCTGCTTGGCCAGCTTCTTCACCGCCGTGGGTGAGGGGCCGTCGAGCGGATCGATCATCTCCCAGAATTTTTGGGTCGGCATCCCGGGGACGAACCCGGTGGTGATCGTCTCCGGAAGGACGATCAGCCGGGGACGCGACTGCTCGTAAGCTTCCCGGATCTTCTTCAGGCATTTCTCGGTATTGGCCTCGATCTGGTTGGGCTCGATGCCGAACTGGACACCGCTGACGACGATCTTTTCCATAGCCGGTTCCTCCTCTCGGTTTTTCTCCATTATCGGCCCCCTCTGTCCGCCGGTCAAGGAGGTTTTCCCTCCTCGCCCTTGACCGGAGCCGGGGTTAACTATATTATTGACCGGTAGCCGATCCACGGCCGACAACAAAATCACTCGAGACAAGGAGACCCCCGATGACAATGCCCCTGAAAGGAATCAAGGTACTGGACTTCACCCGGGTCCTGGCCGGACCCTACTGCACGATGATGCTGGCCGACCTGGGCGCCGAGGTGATCAAGATCGAGGCCCCGGGCAAGGGCGACGACTCCCGCCACTTCGGCCCTCCCTACATCAAGGGGGAGTCGATCTACTTCATCTCGATCAACCGGGGGAAGGAATCGATCGTGATCGACCTGAAGACCGAGCGGGGCCGGGAGATCGTCCTCGGACTGGCGAAGAACTGCGACGTGGTGGTGGAGAACTTCCGGCCGGGGACGATGGGCCGGCTGGGGCTGGACTGGCCGTCCCTGAAGAAGATCAACCCCCGGCTGGTTTACGCCTCGCTGAGCGGGTTCGGCCAGACCGGACCCGACAGCGGCAAGCCCGGCTACGATATGATCATCCAGGCCCTGGGCGGTATTATGTCGATCACCAGCGCCAGCGAAGACGGCCCTTTTACCCGGGTCGGGGTCTCGGAGGCGGACATCGTCGCCGGGATGATCGGGGCCTTCGCGATCTCCGCCGCCCTCTACCGCCGGGAGCGAACCGGACGGGGCGATTACATCGACATCTCGATGCTCGACTGCCAGTTCGCCTTCCTGACCCCGATGATGGCCTCCTATCTCAACAAGTCGAAGGTGGCCCGCCCGGTGGGGAACCGGCACTCCCTGATCACCCCCTTCGCCGTCTTCCCGACCGCCGATCAGGACGTGGTGATCACCGCCGGCAACGACAAGCTCTTCTTCCGGCTCTGCGAGGTCCTGGGCCTGGAGAAACTGGCCGCCGACCCCCGGTTCGCCGACAACCCCGGCCGGACCAAACACTACAAGGAAGTTTACCGGAAGATCGAAGCGGCCACCCGGAAGTGGAAGTCGAAGAAGCTGCTGGCCGCCTGCCACCACCGGGGAATCCCGGCCAGCCTGATCAACACCGTCCGGGAAACCTGCCGGGAGCCACAGATCCTGGCCCGGAATATGATCCAGACCGTGGATCACCCGGTAACCGGGGCGGTCAAGCTGCACGGGATCGCCCCCAAATTCGCCTCCGGCGACGACCGGCTGAAGAAACCCGCCCCCCGGATGGGCGAGCATACCGCCCGGGTCCTGAAGAGGGAGCTGGGGATGAAGGCCGGCGAGGTCAGCCGGCTGGCCCGGGAGAAGGTGGTCTTTCCGGATAAGAAACAGTGATCAGTGATCAGTAATCAGTAATCAGTGAGCAGTTAGCTCAGGCGCGGATGAAGACCTTGCCGGGGAGGCGCCGGACCAGGCGCTTGATCTCCAGGGAAAAGAGGGCGGCGGTAAGCGCGGGCGAGGGGAGGCCGGTCCGGGCCAGCAGCCTCTCCATATCCAGTTCCTCCTCCTCCAGGGCGTCGTAGACCAGCTTCTCTCCGGGGGATAGATTATCCCGGCAGGGGGGCGCCGGGGGCCGGGCGGAAGCTCCCGGGCGGTGCTCGGGGAAGAGGTACTCGAACTCCCCGAGTATATCCTCGACCCCGGAGATCATCTTCGCCCCGTCGCGGATCAGGGCGTTGGTCCCCCGGGCGGAGTAACTGTCGATCCTCCCCGGGACCGCCATCACCGGCCTCCCCTGCTCCATCGCCAGGCGGGCGGTGATCAGGGCCCCGCTCCGCTCGGCCGCCTCGACCACCACCGTCCCCAGGGAGAGGCCGCTGACCACCCGGTTGCGGAGAGGAAAGTTCTGGCGCTCGGGGACGGCCCGGACCGGGAACTCGGAGATCACCGCCCCGGAGGCGGCGATCGCTTCCGCCAGCTCCCGGTTCTCGCCGGGGTAGATATTGGCCAGCCCGCTCCCCAGCACCGCCACCGTCCTCCCCCCGGCGGCCAGGGCCCCCCGGTGGGCCTCGGTGTCGATCCCCCGGGCCAGGCCGCTGACCACGGTGAACCCCCGGCCGGCGATCTCCCCGGAGAGTTTCCGGGCGGCCTGGAGCCCGTAGCGCGAGGCCCGGCGGGAGCCGACCACGGCCAGGGCCGGCTTGTCCTCCGGGACCAGGGAACCCTTCAGGTAGAGGACGACCGGGGGGTCGTAGATCTCCTTGAGGTTTTCCGGGTACCCCGGGTCGAAGACGGTCAGGACCTCCAGGCCCAGTTTCCCGATCAGCCGGAACTCCTCCCGGTATTCCAGATTTTCCCAGTTCCGGATCGCCCCGGCCAGCCGGGAACCGATCCCCTCGACCCGGGTCAGGGCGGAGACCGGCTGCCGGAGGACCCCGACGGCCGTGCCGAAATGGGCGATCAGGTTCCGGATCCGGACCGGGCCCAGCCCCCGGACCAGGTTCAGGACGACCAGGGATTCCCGCTCCTTCATCGCTCCGCCCTGGCCGCTTCCCGGCGGGAGGTCCAGAAGAGCCGGACGATCAGGAAGGCCTCGACCATCAGCCAGAGGGTGAGGAGGAGGATGACCGCGCCGGTGACGATCAGGGGCCATTTCCCGGCCTCCCAGAACTCGACCAGCTTGAGGACCATCGCCGCCAGGCTCACCGCCAGCATAAAGAACATCGGGACGGCGGTGTAGACGGTGGGGCGGCGGATCTCGAAGAGATAGACCGAGACCGCCAGCAGGCCGAGGGCGGCCAGGAGCTGGTTGGTGGTCCCGAAGAGCTGCCAGAGGGTGAGCCCGGCGGGGACGCCGTCTATCCTCATCAGGGCGAAGTAACCGATGGCGGCGATCCCGGCCAGGGCGGCCGGAAACCGGTTCTGGAGGGGACGGATCCTGAAGGTGGCGCCGATCGCCTCGACGTCGTAGCGGATCAGGCGGGTCCCGGAGTCGAGGGTGGTCATCGCGAAGGCGACCACCATCACCGAGATGAAACTGACCGCGTACCGGCGGGAGATCCCCAGCCGGGAGATGAAACTCCCCGCCCCCTCGATGAAGACGTGGAGCTGGGGTCCGAGGCCGGACATCCGGCCGAAATCGGAGTATTGCTCCAGCCACTGGGAGCGGCCGGCGAAGGTGGCGGTGCAGGCGAGGATCACCAGGACCGCGAGAAACCCCTCCGCCAGCATCGCCCCGTAGCCGATCGGCCGGGCCTCGGAGATCTTTCCCAGCTGCCGGGCGGTGGTCCCGGAGGAGACCAGGTTGTGGAATCCGGAGATCGCCCCGCAGGCGATGGTGATAAAGAGGAAGGGAAAGAGGGGCGGCACCCCCTCCACCCCGCCGTGAACCGGGGGGGCGGACACCCTGGCGCCGCTGAGGACCAGACCGGCCAGGATCAGGATCAGGGCCAGGTAGAGCTGGTAGGAGTTGAGGTAGTCGCGGGGCTGGAGGAGGAACCAGACCGGGAGGACTGAGGCGGCGAAGGAGTAAAGCAGCAGGATGTAGATCCAGAACACGACCGCCCGGCCCCGGGCCGGGCCGAGGGCCTCGCGCCAATCGGCCCGGCCGATCTCCCGGAAATATTCTCCGGCTTCAGCCGGGGTGGGGAAGGCCCCGGCCAAACGGAGGGACTGCCGGGCGGCGGGGGGGAGGAAGGAGGGGTAGACCGGGACCCGGCGGCGGAGCCCGGCCTCGATCATCGCGAACATCAACGCCACCCCGACCGCGGTCGCCAGCCAGGGGGATACCCCCTTCCGGTAGATCAGCCAGCCGGTCCCGACCGCGATCGGCATCAGGGCGAAGACCGGGATCACCGCCTGGGGGTAGTAGTCGGTGAAGAGCACCGCCACCAGGTAGGCGAAGACCCCCATCGCCAGGGCGAGGAGGAAGAAGATGATCAGCATCATCAGGGTCCCGGCCCGGTAGCCGATCAGGTCCCGGACCACCTCGCCGATCGACCGGCCCTCGTTGCGCAGGGAGACGACCAGGGTGCCGAAGTCGTGGACCGCCCCGAGGAAGATCGTCCCGAAAAAGACCCAGAGCAGAGCGGGCAGCCAGCCCCAGATCACCCCGATCGCCGGACCGAGGATCGGGCCCAGCCCGGCGATCGAGACGAAGTGGTGGCTGAAGAGGATCCCGCCCCGGGTGGGGACGAAGTCGATCCCGTCCTCCCGTTCCCGGGAAGGGAGCTTTTCCCCGGCTCGAAGCCGGAATACCTTGCGCTGGAGGTGATTGGCGTAAAGAAAGTAGGCCAGCAAAAAACCGGCGATTGAAATGACGACGAGAAGGAGCGCGCTCATCTGTCCG
>PWXJ01000173.1 GCA_003561965.1 PVC group bacterium | reverse complement strand
CTTCTACTACCAGGGAGCGGAGTTCATCGGGAAGGTGGAGAAGCTTCTGGAGGCGGAACTCAGGGCCTTTCTCGGCTGCCGGGAGGTGGAGACCCGCCTGATCTCCGGGCAGATGGCCAACACCGCCCTCTTCTCGGCGATGGTCCACCGGATCAACTTCGGCGCCCGCAAGCGCGAACCGCGGCGGCTGCGGAGGGTGATGAACCACCACATCATCCGGGGCGGGCATTTAAGCTCCCAGCCGATGGGGGCGCTGCGGGACTACGTCGCCCGCGACCCGGTGACCGAAAGCCCGGCGGTGGTCAACTTCCCGGTCCTGCCCGACAACCCCTACCAGATCGACATCGAGGCCTGCCGCTACCTGATCGCCGAACACCAACCCGAGCTGGTCATCCTCGGCAAGTCGATGATCCTCTACCGGGAGCCGGTGGCCGAACTCCGGGAGCTGATCGACGAACTCTCCCCGAGGTCGGTCCTGATGTACGATATGGCCCACGTCCTGGGGCTGAACGGACCCCACTTCCAGGAACCTTTCAAGGAGGGGGCCGAGTTCGTCACCGGATCCACTCACAAGACCTTCTTCGGCACCCAGCGGGGGATCGTGGCCGGAAACTACTCCCGCGACGACTGCCGCTGGCCGCTCTGGGAGTCGGTCCTCTCCCGGACCTTCCCCGGTTCGGTCTCCAACCACCACCTGGGCACCCTGCTCGGATTGCTGATGGCCGCCTACGAGATGAACGCCTTCAAGGAGTAGTACCAGCCGAAGGTGGTGGCCAACGCCCGGGCCTTCGCCCGGGCCCTCGACGAGGCCGGGGTGGAAGTGGCCGGCGACCGGAAGCTGGGCTGGACCGAGACCCACCAGGTGGTGGTCAGCGTCGGTTACGGGAAGGGACCGGAAGCCGCCCGGCGGTTGGAGGAGAACAACATTATCGTCAACTACCAGGCCCGTCCCCAGGACGAGGGCTTCTCCGCCGCCGGCGGCCTCCGCCTCGGGGTCTCGGAGATGACCCGCTTCGGAATGGAGGAAGACGACTTCGCCGAGCTGGCCGGGATGATCCGCTCCGTAGTCCTGGACGGAAAGAACCTCAAGGAAGAGGTCAAAAAATTCCGGAAGCGTTTCCTCGACCTCCGCTACTGCTTCACCGGCTCCGACTTCGCCCCCCTGGAGGAGAAGCTCCACGCCCTGATCTGAACTTCTCCCCGATCGAGAAGGCCGGGCCGAGCTTCTCTCCCAGCCGGTAATACATCCGGTCCCCGGGGGAGAATATGAACGGCTTCAGCCTTCCCAGGTCGAGCACCCGCTTCTCCCCGAGAACGGCTTCTTCCGCCTTGACGTCCCTGATCTCGCCGACGAACATCGTGTGCAGGCCCAATTCGAAGGTCCGGAAGAGCGAACACTCCAGGACCAGGGGAAACTCTTCGATACAGGGGGCGTCGACCAGGTCGCTCTTCACCGCGGTCAAGCCGGCGGCGGCCAACTTGTCGGTCTCCTTCCCCGAGGCCAGGCCGAAGTAATCGGCGGGCTCCGCCTGCTCTTCGGTGGGGATATTGACGGTGAACGCCTCCCGGGCGAGGATATTGTGGTAGGTACAGGTGGCCTCCCGCAGGGAGACCGCCAGGCAGGGCGGCTTCGAACAGCAGATCCCCGCCCAGGAGACCGCCGCCGCATTGGCCCGACCCGCTTGATCGTAGGTCCCGACGACGTAAACCGGCGCCGGGGCCAGGGTCTTCGCTCCCAGTGAAACCTTCATCACCACCTCCTTTTCACTTATTCTCGATAAATTCCCTTCCACCGCTCCGATCATAACACTTCCCGGTTCGGAGGAAAATCCGAAACTTCCCCCGGCGGCCGGGGCGATGAGACAATTTGGATGATTTCTCCGGTTTATTCTGGCCGGCGGCGGCGGGAAGTGTTATAGTGTCATAGTAATGGTTACTAACTATCCTATCGATAATCCATAACCGGGAGGAGATATGAATATTTTTCGCCATCACAGGACGGTGCTGGCGCTGGTCATTCTGCTGGCGGCCGGCGGGCTGCTATTTTCGCTGACGGCGCGGGCGGCGGAGACCGATCCGCTGCGGGTGATCGTGATCGATGTCCGCCAGGGCGACGCCACGCTGGTGATCAGCCCGGAGGGCAAGACGATGCTGCTCGACGCCGGCCAGATGGGCACCCGCCACTCGCGCTACGACGCCGGACAGGATACCATAATCCCCCTGATGAAGTCCCTGGGACTGGACCGGGTCGACGTGATAGTGGTGACCCACCCCCACGCCGACCATATCGGCGGGGTGCCGGCGATTATGGAGGAGTTTCCGGTCGGGGTGATTTACGATTCCGGCTACCCGCACACGGTCTCGGCCTACGAAAGGATGCTGGAACTGGCCCGGGAGCGGGAGATCCCGGTCAAGGTCCCGACCGCCGGCGACCTGATCCCGTTCGGCGACCACGTCACCGTCCAGGTTCTGGGCCCGACCCTGCCGCTGGAGCGCCGTTCCTTTATGAATATCAACAACCAGTCGATTGTGACCAGGGTCGAGTACGGGAACTTCTCCTTTATCAACACCGGGGACGCCGAACGAGAACTGGAAGGATTGATGGTCTCTTCCGGGGCCCGGCTAAAGTCAACCGTTCTCAATACCGGACACCACGGCTCAAGCACCTCGACCACGCCGGAGTTCTTCGCGATGGTCAACCCCGAGGTGGCGGTGATCTCGGCCGGGAAACGCAACCGCTTCAGCCACCCCGACTGGGAGGTGATGAACCGGCTGCGGAGAGCCGGGACCCGGGTGATGCGGACCGACTACCACGGCCACATCATCTTCACCTCCGACGGGGAGACCTACGAGGTGGCTTCAACGCCGGTTATCGAAGATTTGACGGAGTGAACCGGGCGCCAACGCCCCGGGCCGGACCGACGGCCAACCCGGCCCGCGCTGAACCTCTTCCCTCGCCCTTGATTCCCTCTCCCCGCCGGGGAGGGGGAATTTTTTTCCGAGAACGGCCCGGACGGGAACGCGCTACTTATTTTTCCGGGCCAGGAGAAAGGCGGAGCGCGGCTTTCCCGGCGGGGCGGGGGCTTCGGCGGTTCCTTCCCGGTACTCAAGAATCTCCAGGGCGGGGAAGGCCCGGAGAAGTTCGCCGGGGTCGAGGAGGTAGTCGGGGTTGAGCCTCCCCCGGAGGGGGGCCGAAGGACCCTTGAGAAAGGAGACGAAGAAGAGCAGGCCCCCGGGGCGGAGGGCGGCCTGAATGGCCGGAAAGAGCTTCCGCTCCAGATAGTTGACGTTGACGATCACCCGGTATCGGCCCCGGGGAAGACCGGCGTTCTCCAGGTTCAGCACCCGGGCCCGGATCGGCAACTTCCGGCGGGCGGCCCGGGTACGCAGGCGATCGACGGCGACATCGGAGATATCGACCGCCTCGACCTCGAACCCCAGCCGGGCCAGGTAGAGGGAATTCCGGCCGGTCCCGCAGGCCAGGTCGAAGGCGGGGCCTTTCGGGAGCTTAAGGAGGAGCCGGCGGTGGGAGGTCAGCCAGCGGGAGGGCGGCCGGGCGCGGTCCCGTTCTTCCCGCTCGCGGTATCTCCGGTTCCAGCGGACCCGGTCGGGGTGTTCCCGATCGGGGAGGTCGGCGGCCATCCGTCTCTAACCTTCTTCCTTCAGCTTCAATTCGTCGTCGTAATGGAGGACCGGGCGGCGGACGGCCAGGACGTCGTCGGTCCGGCGGATCGGGGTGGCGCCGGGCGCCTCGAGGAGAAGATCGGGATCCTTCTCGGCCTCGGCGGCGATCTTGATCATCGCCGCGATGAAGTCGTCGATCACCTCCCTCCCCTCCGACTCCGGGGGCTCGACCATCAGCGTCTCCTCGGCGTAAGGCTTGAAGTGGGGGAAGTAGATGGTCGGGGGGTGGTAGCCGTAGTCCATCAGCCGCTTGGCGATATCCAGGGTTTTGATCCCGTGCTTCTTGAAATCCCGGCCGGTGAGCACGCACTCGTGGGCGCAGAAACCCCCGTAGGAGGGGCGGTAGTAGTCCTTTAATTTCGCCAGCAGGTAGTTGGCGTTGACCACCGCGGCCTCGGCGGCCTCCCGGAGCCCCCCCGGGCCGAGGGAGAGGATCCAGGCGTAGGCCTTGACCAAAACGGAGAAGTTGGCGACGAAGGACCGGATCATCCCGATCGACTTCTCCCCCGGGTCCCGGAGACGGTACTTCTCCCCGTCGAATTCCACCACCGGCGAGGGGAGGTAGGGCCGGAGAAACTCCTTGACCCCGACCGGTCCGGCCCCGGGCCCCCCCCCGCCGTGGGGGGTGCCGAAGGTCTTGTGGAGGTTGAGGTGGACGACGTCGAAGCCGCAGTCCCCGGGCCGGAGGATGCCCAGGGTGGCGTTGAGGTTGGCCCCGTCGTAGTAGAGCAGGCCGCCCCGGCCGTGGACGATCTCGGCGATCCGGTCGATCCGGGGGTCGAACATCCCGGCGGTGTTCGGGTTGGTCAGCATCAGTCCGGCGGTCCCGGAGTCCATCGCCTTCTCAAGTTCCCCGAGGTCGATGGTGCCCTGATCGTTCGACTTCAGCTCGACGACCCGGTAGCCGGCCATCGCCGAGGAGGCGGGGTTGGTCCCGTGGGCGGAGTCGGGGACCAGCATCCTGGTCCGCTCCTCTCCCCGGTCCTCGAAGTACTTCCGGATGATCAGGACCCCGGCCAGCTCGCCGTGGGCCCCGGCGGCCGGGGCCAGGGTGTAGGCCTCCATCCCGGTGATCCGACCCAACAGCTCACCGAGTTCGTAAATCAGCTCCAGCGTCCCCTGGACCAGTTCGGGGGGGGAGAAGGGGTGGGCGTGGACGAACCGCTCCAGGCCGGCCAGGTATTCGCCGACCTTGGGGTTGTACTTCATCGTGCAGGATCCCAGCGGGTAGAGGCCGTCCTCGATCCCGTAGTTGAGCTTGCTCAACCGGGTGTAGTGGCGGACCACCTCGACCTCGGAGACCTCGACCAGTTCCCGCTTCTTCCCCCTCAGCTCCTCCGGGATACAGCGATCGAGGGGAATCTCCTCGAACCCGTCGGCGGGAAGGGAGTAGCCCTCCCGGCCGGGATGGGATTTTTCAAAGATAAGTTTCATCCGTATAATCCGCGATTATTTTCCGAGAAGTTCGGTCACCCGGTCGAGGTCGGCGCGGGAGAAGATCTCGGTGACGGCGAAGAGGGCGGTGCCGGCCAGTTCCTCCTCCCCGAGATAGGAACCGAGTCCGAGGGGGGGAATGAATCCTCCGTCCAGAAGCTTTTTCCTGACCTCGTCCATCGGGGCCAGGGACCGGAGCGTGAACTCGTTGAAGAAGGGGCAGTCGAAGACCCGCTCGAACTTCCCCGTCCCGACCAGTTTCTCTTCCAGGTAGTGGGCGGCCCGGGTGTTGACCAGGGCGGTCCGGTAGAGCCCCTCGGTCCCCAGCAGAGCCAGGTGGATGGCGGAGGCGAGGATGTGGAGCCCGTGGTTGGTGCAGATGCAGGAGGTGGCCTTCTCCCGGCGGATATCCTGCTCCCGGGCCCGGGCGGTCATCACGAAGCAGCGCTTTCCGTCCCGGTCTTCGGTCTCCCCGACGATCCGGCCCGGGAGCTGGCGGAGGTATTTCTTCCGGGCGCCCAGGTAGCCGTTGTAGGGGCCGCCGAAGTTGAGTTCCATCCCCAGCGACTGGGCCTCCCCGGCCAGGATGTCGACCCCCATCTCCCCGGGGGCCCGGAGCAGCCCCAGGGATAGCGACTCGGCCACCGCCTGGATGAAAAGCGCCGGATGATCGCGGGCCGGGGCCGCCAGTTCGTCCACCGACTCGACCGCTCCGAAGAAGTTGGGCGACTGGACCACCACCGCCGCCGTCTCTTCGCCGAGGGCCTCTTCCAGCCGGGCCCGGTCGGTCAGACCCCCGGAACAGGGAATCTCGACCAGTTCGGTCCGGTGGGGGGCGGTGTAGGTCTCGATCGTCGAACGGTAGTGGGGGTGGAGGGCGGCGGAGACCAGGACCCGGTTCTTCTTCGACAGCCGCAGGGCCATCAGCACCGCCTCGGCGGCGGCCGAGGCCCCGTCGTAGATCGAGGGGATGACCACCTCCATCCCGGTCAGGCGGGCGAGGAAGGACTGGTACTCGAAGACCGCCTGGAGGGTTCCCTGGCTCAACTCCGGCTGGTAGGGGGTGTAGGCGGTGTAGAACTCCTCCCGGGAGAGCAGGGCGGAAACCACCCGCGAGACGAAATGGCGGTAGGCCCCGGCCCCGACCAGGGGCTTGAACCCGGCCAGGTCCCGGTTGCGGGAGGCCAGGGCGGAGACCCGCTCCAGCAGTTCGGACTCCGAGAGGGGGCCGGGGATCTCGAGTTCACCCCGGAAGCGGACGCCCCCGGGGATGGCGGCGATCAGTTCCTCGAAGTCGGAGACCCCGATCGCCTCCAGCATCTCCCGGCGGATCGGGGCGGTGTTGGGGATGAACCGCATCGCTATTCGCCGGTTTCGAGGTACTTCCGGTAGGCCGGGTAATCCATCAGCCCGGCGAGCTGGCCGGGGTCGGCGATCTCGATCTCGTAAAGCCATCCCTCCCCGTAAGGGTCCTGGTTGACCTTCTCCGGGCTGTCCTCGAGTTCCGAATTAACCGCCGTGATCTTTCCGTCGGCCGGGGCGTAAAAGTCGGAGGTGGCCTTGACCGACTCCAGGGTCCCGACCACATCGCCCCGGCTGACCTCGGCGTTTTCCTCGGGGAGTTCGACGTAAACCACGTCAGTCAGCTCACCCTGGGCGTAGTCGGTGATCCCGAACCGGGCCGGGGACTTTCCGGACTCGATCCATTCGTGCTCGCGGGTGAAGAGCAGGTCCTCGGGCGACATATTCTCTCTCCTTGGTTTTGATTATTTCTGAGCTGGTGTAACCAAACGGCGGCAGCCCGAACCGGGGTCGGGTCGGGGCTACCAGCTCCGGGTGGCCGGGGCCCGGCGCCCGTCTTTCTGGGGGTCGAGGAACATCCGGTCGACACCCTCCTTCTTCAGTTTCTGGAAGAACCGCCAGCGCTTGGGGCCGACGGCCTTTTCAATCGTTCCCGGCTCGAGTTTCTGGACCGGGAAACAGACCCCGGCCCGGCCGGAACAGATTTCGATACTCTCTTCCCCGGTATCGTTCAGGGTCATCTTGACCACAAAGACCCCGTCGATGGTCGGACTTTCCAGTTTATAGCCTTCCTTGACTTTCGTAGCAATCATATTCCTTGATCTCCGGTGAAAATAACTCTCCCCGAAATCACTCCCGGGCAGGTTCCACTTCCCTCCCCCGGTTCAGCCGTACTTCCGGAGCAGCCCCGTTTTCGCGTTGAACTCGGTGATTTTTTCGTCCAGCTCCGCGGTGGAGCGGAATTGATCGGTCCACCAGGCGGCGTCGTACCACTGGGCGTTGAGATCTTCCAGTTCCCGCCCCTGTTGCTCGATCCAGGTGAAGTACTTCAAGTTGTGCATCCGTTTGCGGTCGTAATAAGAGGTCTCGAGCATATAATCGATCCCCAGATCGGCGATGTACCTGTTGTAATCGACCGCGGCCCGGGTGTCGGTGTATTCGCCGCTCTGCTCCCGGTATTCCTCGATCCGCGAGCCGTAGAGTTCCATCGAGTCGGTGGCGATCGACATCAATATATCATTCTCGTCATATTCGAAATAGCGGGCGGTCTTGATCGCCGAGAGAAGGTTGGCGATCGAGGAGATCCCGAGCAGGTCCAGGCGGTCAACCGCTTCCCCCGGGACCCCGATCCCCTTGAGGAAGTTCTTCCCGGCGGGTTCGTTGAAGAGCCGGGCCAGGGCGACGCAGGCGTTGTCGTCGATGGCGGCGACCAGGTCGGTCTGCCGGAGGTTGTGAACCCAGGGGACGTGCTTGTCGCCGATCCCCTCGATCCGGTGCCCGCCGAAACCGTTGTAGAGGAGGGTCGGGCACTGGAGCGCTTCCCCGACCGTCAATTTCACCCCGGGGAAGACCTCCTTGAGGTAATCGGCGGCGGCCAGGGTCCCCGCCGACCCCTGGGTCAGGCAGACCGCGGAGAGCCTCTCTCCCTCGCGTCTCTCCAGGTTGAAGACTTCCTCGAGGGCCCGGCCGGGGATGTTGAAGTGCCAGGTGGGGTTGCCGATCTCGTCGAACTGGTTGAGGACGACCACCCGGTCCCCGAACTGCCGTTTCAGCTCCCAGCACTTGTCGTAGATTTCCTTGACGTTGCTCTCGCAGCCGGCGGTGGCGTAGATCTCCGAGCCGACCTCCTTGAGCCACTCGAAGCGCTCCTTCGACATCTCCTCGGGGAGGATGGCCACCGGGGTGCAGCCGAGGAGAACCGAGTCGTAAGCCCCGCCCCGGCAGTAGTTTCCAGTCGAGGGCCAGACCGCCTTCTGGGTGGTGGGGTCGAATTCCCCGCTGATCAGGCGGGGCACCAGGCAGCCGAAGGCCGCCCCCACCTTGTGGGCCCCGGTGGGGAAATACTTGCCCAGGATCATTATCAGCCGGGCCTTGATGCCGGTCAGTTCCCGGGGGATCTCCAGGTAATTCACCTTCCCGAAGCCGCCCCCCCGGTCGCGGGGTTCGTTCTTCCAGGTGATCCGGAAGAGGTTGCGGGGGTGGAGATCCCAGAGGCCGATTCCTTTCAGCTCCTCCCTGACCTTCTCCGGGATCAGCCCCGGGTCGGCCATCTGGGCGAAGGTCGGGATCAGGATGTCCTTTTCCCGGCACCTCCGGACGGTATTCTCCAGTACCTGGTTGGGGTCGCGCATAGGGTTTCTCCTGATTGTCGACGGATGGAAAGGACATACTAAGACAAAGGCCGAGCTTCCGTCAATCGGGTTTTCCCGGCCCGGTTTTCCCGGCCAGGGAGCGGCCGGCCGGAGGGATCATTAGGGGGCGGGGAGGGACTCGTCGGCCGGCACCCGGTAGAGGCCGGAGAGGATCAGCCGGCGGAGATCGTCGATCTCGTCCTTGACCGGAAAGGGGATCCGGGTATCGAAGGCGTGGTAGGGGGCGAGGTAGGCTCCGCCCTTGGCCATCATCGACCACTCCCTGAGGTCCCGGGCCCGGTAATTGTCTTTTTTCACTTCTTCGACCACCTTCTTGACCGTCGGGCCCAGGTCCCAGATCGCCCCCGAGACCATCGTGTCGGGGGCGAGTGAGTACCAGTTCCTCAGGTTCCCGAAAGCCGGGACCCCCCTCCCCCGGCAGACCGGGATCGCCTCCGGGGAACCGGCGAAGATATAATCGGCCCCGTCTTCGATCAGCCGTCCGGCAGCTTCCTGAACCCCCCCGGCGCCGGCCAGGACCACCTCCACCCGGATCGAGGGATCGGCGGCGAGGGCGCCGGCCCGGAAAGCGTTGAGGACGGCGTTGAGGGCGGGGGGGGATTCCCCGGCCACCGCCCCGACCCGGCCGGATTCGCTGAGGTGAGCGGCGAGCCGCCCGCAGAGATAGGCCGGCTCGTGGATCCAGAAACTGAAGACGGAAAAATTCGGCTCGACCGACCCGAGTCGGGAGTGGAAGCAGAAGGCCGTCTCGGGGTGGTCCCGGGCCACCCTCCGGACCGTCTCCTCCGCCCCCCGGTCGTCGCCGAAGATCAGGTCGTAGCCCTTGTTCACGTAATCGAGCAGCACCCGCTCCATCTCCCGGGGAGGGACGTTCTCGACGATTTCATAGGTAATCAGCAGGTCCCGGTCGGCCCGGTCGAGGGCCTGGTGGATGACCGCGGTCGGAGGGTTCTCCCGGGTGTCCGGGAAGATCCCGACCACCTTGAGCCGGTCCTCGAAACGGGCCGGGCGGCCGCAAGCGGCCAGGAAAACCAGGGAGATAAATACCCCGATATGGAAGCCGGATTTACCCGTAAGTTTTTTCATAGCCGTATTCAACTGCCGCCGGGGCTACCGCGGGGCGGAGAGGCTGATTTTCCGCCGGCGGGCCCATTCTGTCAACTTTCCTTTGTCCCGGTCCCCGGCCGCGGCGGCCGCCCGGTAAACCTCCAGGGTCCGCCGGGCGGTCTCCTCCCAGGTGAACCGGGCGGCGTGGGCCCTCCCTTTCCGGACCAGCGTCTCGCGGAGGGAACGGTCGAAGAGGCAGGACCGGATGGCGGAGACGATCGACTCCGAAGAGTAGGGGTCGAAGAGAGAGGCCGCCTCCCCGGCCACCTCGGCCAGGGAAGGGAGATCGGAACAGGCGACCGGGACCCCGTAACGCATACTCTCCAGAACCGGGAGGCCGAATCCCTCGAGAAGAGAGGGGAATACCGTCATCGCGGCCCGGGCGTAGATGATCTCCTTGTCCCGCTCCGGAACCCAGCCGGTGAAGATGACCCGGGAGGAGAGGTCGAGCCGCTCGACCGTCCGGAGCAGCCGGGCGCCGTAGCGGTTATGTCGGACCCCGACGATCCCCAGCTGGTACCGGTCCTTCTCTGCCAGCCGGTAGTAGGCCTCGAGGAGCCGGACCAGGTTCTTGTGGGGGTGGGAGGCGGCCACGGTCAGCAGATAGGGAGGGGTGATCCCGTAGCGGGCCAGGATCTCCTCCTCCTCTCCGGGGGCGGCGGGCCCGGGACGGTCCTCCCCTCCCCCGAGGTAGATCGCCCGGGCTTTCCAGAAGGGAACATCGAGACCCCAGAGAATCTCCTCCTGGGAGTAGCGGGTGAGGGCGATGACCGCCCGGGCCCGCCGGGCCGAATGCCGGACCAGGAACCGCATCCACTGCCGGGCCAGGAAGGGGAAGGTCTCGGGGAATTCGAGGTAGATCAGGTCGAGGACGGTAATCACCGAGTGACAGGGGCAGAAGAGAGGAGCGACGAATCCGGGGGAGTGGAGGACGTCAATCCGGTGCTGGCGGATCCGCCAGGGAAGGACCAGCTGCTCCCAGGCGATCCGGTGGGGACGGATCAAACCCCGGACCGGGCAGTGATGCTCGAGAAAATTTTCCCCCAGGTCGAAGGTCCCCCGGTTCTCCCGGTTGGTGAAGACGACATAACTGTTCTCCCGGTCGATCTTCGCCAGGGCGGAAATCAGGCGGCGGAGGTAGATCTCGCTCCCCCCGACCCGGCCGGGGATGAGGTAAAGGGCGTTGATTCCGATCTTCATTTCATTTTTTCCCCGCGGAAATAATAGTCTCGAAGCGACTATCCCGAAAACTTCAAGACGCGACTCCGACTTTACCAGATTATCGTAATCTCAGCGGCTATTCCTTGAGGGACAACTCGCGGGCGGTCAGGCGGAACCTTTTCAGCCAGCGGTAGAACTCGCGGTTGGTTACCTTTCGGTTCCGGCGGATCTTTCTCCGCTTCCGCCACATCCGGGGCAGGCCCTTCAGGGCGGCCAGGTGGGCCCGGGCCAGGATCACCGGGAGAGTCCAGGCCGAATACTGGCGGACGAAGGCCCCGGAAGCGCCCTTCCCGGCCAGCGCCCCGTAAGCCTGGAGAATGATCCGGAGGGCGGCGAAGCAGGGAGCCGCCAGCAGGGCCCCCGGGGGGAAACACTTGACGGTCAGCCAGATCCGGTTCCGCTCGACCAGGAAAGCCTTGAAGGGGGAATAGGCCCCGGTGGTGGCCGAATACTTGTGATAGACCACGCTGCCCGGAACATAGACCGCCTTCCACCCGGCCAGCCGGATCCGCAGCGAAAGGTCGGCGTCGTCGCCGTAGATAAAAAAATCCTCGTCAAAGAGTCCCGTGTCTTCCAGGGCCGCCTTCCGGGCCATCAAGGCGCAGCCGCTGGGGGAGAGGACCTCCTCCTCCCGGTCGTACTGGCCCCGGTCCGGCTCCAGCCGCCCCCGGCCCCGGAAGGTCCCGTCCCGGTAGATCAGATGTCCGACGTTGTCGATCACCTCCGGCTCCCGGTAGGAGAGAATCTTGCAGGCCGCCAGCCCGCAATCCGGCCGTCTCTCCAGCGCCTCGACCATCTCCTCCAGCCACCGGGGATCGGCCCGGGTGTCGTCGTTGAGGACGGCGACGTAATCGCCCCGGGCCGCCCGGAGGCCCGCGTTGTTCCCGCCGGTATAACCGATATTCTCCCCCAGTTCGAGCAGCCGGACCGCCGCTCCGAAGCGCTCCCGGACCAGCTCCGCCGACCCGTCGGTGGAGCCGTTGACCACCAGAATGATTTCCCGCCCTTCCCAGGTCTGGTCGAGGAGAGAACCGAGACACTCTTCCAGGTGCCGGCGGCCGTTACAGGTCAGAACCACCACCGAAACCAGGGAATTATTTTTCTCCATTTCGACCATCAGAAGTTAAATTATCCGGCGTCAGCGAACTCGGCCGGGGTACCTGTTCTGAAATTCTTCCAGGGTATCTCCCAGCCGGGTGTGAATCAACTCCCGGGCCGCCCGGAGGCTGGCCGCGGTTTTTTCCCGCCACCCCGCTCGGTCTTCCATCAACTGTTCCAGCAACGGCAGAACACTCGCGGGAGTGATCTCTGAGATATCCACCAGGAACCGTTCCAGCCCCAACTCCTCCAGGATTCCGGAAGCCTTGTGATGATACCCGACGGTAACCACGGGGATTTTCGCCAGCAGGGCGAAGACCGACGAATGGAAACGGGTGGCCAGCACCAGGTCGGCCCGGGAAATCAGGTCGATCAGGTCTGACGGCGAGCCGAGGATAGAGGGGGGAGCGAGCAAGACCTTGTCTCGTCCGCCCATCTCGCCGCTCCGCCGGACGAACTCCCGGGAGATGATGGTATCGTCCTCCAGAAGGTCGGGCCCTCTCACCTGCGGGACCACGACCACCGTTCCCCCAAAACGTCTTAAAAAGGACGAGGCGATCTCCAGCATCGAACTCAAATATTTTTCCCGGGCGGTATGCGTTCCCGGACCGGAAGCGGCCCGGGGAAAGTGCCAGTCACGCAGGGTCAGCGCCAGGACCGGATGGCGGAGCGCGGAGATAAAACCGGGGGGCGGCCGGCCTTCCCCCGGCTCGAGCAGGAAGACCAGGTCCGGGCAGATGGCGATCTTCTCCCCCCCGTCGGCTCCCAGCAAGTCCAGCAGAAGAGTCCGGGAAATATTTTCCCTGACGAACACCTTCAGGACGTTAGGGGCCCGGAGAATCGACCGGCACATCCGGGAGGCCGGGGGGTTGGCGAAAGGACCGAACGACTGGGGGAAAAAAATCACCGGTTTA
This sequence comes from PVC group bacterium, assembly GCA_003561965.1. Taxonomy (GTDB): domain Bacteria; phylum Auribacterota; class Erginobacteria; order Erginobacterales; family Erginobacteraceae; genus Erginobacter. The sequence continues at coordinate 22,491 of PWXJ01000173.1, read as the reverse complement.
GCATAGGCCCGGGCCAGCTCGAGGTGCAGAAGGTGCTGGAGGAAAGTGGGGCCCGGAAAATGCCTCCGGTATGAATAAAAATACCCCCCCCCGCTGCTCACGACCAGGTCGCTGTCCCGGATCGCCGAAAGCAAATCCCGCTTGTCCTTGAAGTTCACCAGGTTTATCAGGGTGTTCCCGAATTTTTTCCGGACTCCGATAAAAACTCCCGGAGCGGGGGTGAGCGGCGGATAGACTTCCACCCCCAGCGATTCGTAAACCGGGCGGTCGATCTCCGGGGTGCGGGAGGTCAGGGAGATGACGGCCCGGGGCCAGTAATCCCTGAGCAGCCTGATCTGAGCGAGAACGATCCCCGCGTCGCCGGCATTCAATGTGGAATGGGTATTGAGCAGAACAATCTTCAATTGATGTCCCGGCCGGGAGTTGATTTCCGGCATAGCAAAATCACCATAAACTTAAACCGGCATTTTCCTCGAAATCGGAACCTGTACATCAGGTTCAATAATCCATCATTATTCTCAATTTCAAGATAAACCCGGGGGCTGATCCGGATCCGGGGAAGATGACAGGTCAGACCGGGTATCTGGATCACCGTCTCGAATTCAGCAAAACCGGCTCGGGCCAGCAGCGGGATCATCTCCGAGTAGGTACTTTCAAAGAGATGCATCCCGGCGGCGGGAATCCGGTTGGTACAGCTGCGGTCGATCACCCGGGTGACATCAGAGGGGCCGAACAACCGATTCGGCATAATGACGATCAACCGGCCGCCGTCATTAAGGGCGTTCCAGATCGATTTTAAATGCCCCGGCAGATCCGCCGGGGCGATATGTTCCATCACGTTGTCGGAAAAAACAACATCAAAAGATTCCTCCAGGCTAAAGTCGGTGAGATTCATCCGCCGATAGTTGATGATTTTGTCCTCCGGCCCGATCTTGTCCGGATCAATGTCTATCCCGAGCAGGCGCTTAGGTTTTACCCATCCGGCGGCGCAGAGCAGGAAAGCCCCGGTTCCGCAGCCGAGATCCAGAATCGACCGGCCGGTCAATTCCCGGCGGAAGAGCTTGACAACCGGGAGTTTGGCGGCGATCTCGTCTTTCCGGCTACGAGTAACCCGGTACAGCGGATGAACTTTCGAGCAGACTTCCGAGTATAACATCCGGCGCGCCGCCGGGTCCTCTTCGCGCAGTATCCGACCGCGGTACTCTCTCTCGATCTCGAACGCCCGGATAAGGTTCCCGGCGGGGATCCCTACCTCGCGAGCAAAGCTCTCGGCGTGGGGATAGACGGAGAGGTCCATATTAACCAGCCTATTTCGCTTCCCTCCCGGGAGAGAAGAAGTTCAGATATATTTTTTTCCAGCGATCGGATAATCTTTTTCGGAAAGAGAGCTGGAGATTGAGATAATGCCGCCAAAAACCCCAGCAATCTCCAGGGGAAGTTTCTTCCGGATGGGGATCGGGAAATACACCGTCTCCATCGGGTTACCGACTTCCGATTCTGGAACTCACCGCCCGGAATTTCGCGTCCGGGTCGACGGGGATCTTATCCCGGAGGATGACATTGATCCCGATCTCCCCGGCAGTGAGTGCCCGCAGATTGCGCTCGACCGCTCCCCGGCAGGAATCGTCGAATTCCCCGGCCGGCTCGATCTCCACGGTGAGCGTATCCGGGCTCTCCTGGATAACCCGCCACCTCCTGATTCCTTTCAGGGGATCCAGGGAATGATAGACCGGGTGGGGTGAAATCTTTCTCCCGCTCTTCAGGACTATGAAATCGTCAACCCGGCCCCGCACCCGGTCGAGCAGGGGGAAGCTCCTCCCGCAGACCGGCGGGCGGGCCCCCCGCCGGACGATATCGTTCTGCCGGTAGCGGATCAGAGGCTGGGCGGAGGAGTGGAGGTTGGTGATCACCACTTCCCCCTCCTCCCCGGGGTCGGCCGGAACCCCGTCCTGCAATACCTCGACGACCACCATATCGGAACAGATATGGTACGCCCGGCAGCGCCGGCACTCCCAGGCCAGGCATCCTCCCTCGTCGGAACCGTAAAAGTCGGTCACCCGGCAGGAGAAGACCGACTCGAGCTTCCGGCGGGAGCCCCGGTCAAGGATCGCGGAACTGTGGAAAATGTGTTCCGGGCTCCAGTCGTCGACCCGGCGTTCCCGGAAAACTTCGGCCAGCAGTTTCAGGGTCATCACGTATCCCGTTATCACCCGGGGGCGCCAGCGGAGGAGCTGGTCGAGCCAGAGATCGGGGCTCTCCCAGGCCGAAATCTCCCTTCTCCGGAAGAGACCGAAATGTTCATACCAGGACCTGGTTCTCTTGACTTCCCGCCGTCCGACAAAGGCCGCCGACCGGTCCGATGGTTTCATCCCGGCCGCGGAGAAGGCCCGGATCCAGGAGAGGTTGATCAGGGTGGCGTCCCGGGGCGAAAAGTGGGTGGCCAGGGGGACGCCGGTGGTCCCGCTGGTCACCGAACGGCGGCATTTTTCCAGGTCCACTCCCCGGGCGGTCCGCTCCGCCGGGGATAGGTCGGCCAGGGTTTCCCTGGTGGTGACCGGAATCCGGGAGAGGTCGGCCGCGCTCCGGATCTGACGGGGATCGACCCCGGCCGAGTCGAAGAGCTGACGGTAGTAGGGAACAGAGGCATAGGCGTGGCGGATCAACCGCCGGAGTCGGGCGCTCTGGAGATCGCCGATCGCCCCGGCGGGGCTCCACTGCCGCCCCCGCAGCCGGTAAAAATCTATCAGATTGACAGGGCGCATAGGTTACGCGGCCGGCCCGGCCGCAATTAACCGGTTACGCATTTCCCGGCAGCGGTTTCTTCAGCTTCGCGGTCAGGGTCTCGCCCAACCGGGCCAGGCGGTGATATATCCCGGTCCTCTTCCAGATCGTCCTCCAACCCACCCGGGGCGGGATGGCGCGGAAATAGTGACAGTAATTCACCCATCCGGACAAAAACAAATAGAAGACCTTGTTGGGGGGAAGTTTGATCAACCACCGCACCAATGGACGAATAACGGGAAAGCCGACCGTGATCGGAAACAGCTTCTCCAGATTCTCCACCATCTGTTTTTCCTTCTCGTCGCGGAAGCACAGGCTGGAAATCCGCATCACGGTCGATTCCCTCATCCCGCCTTCCCGGCGGTCGAGCAGTCCCATCTCCTCCGCCAGACGGTGAATCTCCGTCCCCGGATAGGGCTGGAGGAGGTTGACCCCGGCGAAATCGGTCCCGGTCCGGATATTGAGTTCCAGCGTCTTGAAGTCCGCCTCCAGCGACCCGCCGGGTATCCCCAGGATATTTCCCGTCACCAGCCTCAAACCGGCTTCCTTGATTATCCGGCAGGCGTTGAGGATCTCTTCGTCGCTCATATTCCTCTTCAGGATCTGATTTCTGAGATACTCGTCCCCGGCCTCCAGGCCGATCGTGACCCGCCAGCAGCCGGCTTCCTTCAGGTCCCGGGCGATCTCCGGGGTGACGTGGTTCGCCCGGACCAGACAGGAGAAGGGCAACCCGATCTCCCGCCGGTACCTGACCGAAAATTCCCTGACCCACTCGGGGTCAAGGGTGAAAAGGTCGTCGAGAAACCGGATGAACCGATAGGACTTCTGTCTCTTGACGGTCTGGAGTTCCGCGATGACATTGTCCACGCTCCGCCGCCGGATGATCCGGCCCTTCCCCCGGTAGAGAGCCTTGTAAGCGTGGTTATAACAGTAGGTGCAGCCGTAGGGGCAGCCGCGGCCGGTCAGGACCATCGCCTGCCAGATGCTCCGGGGGGCGGACCGGCGGAAGATTCCGTGGTCGGGCAGCGGGAGCCGGTCGAGGTCCCGGATCAGGGGCCGGAGGGGGTTTCTGTGGATCTCTCCCCCCTCCTTGATCCACCAGTTCTTAATCCCGATCGCCGGATCTCCCCGGGAAAGGTTCTCCACCAGCTCCAGCATCGGATATTCGCCCTCCCCGATACAGACGCCGTCGATTCCATCCTCCTCGATCAGTTCGGGGAAGAAAGTCGGGTGGGGACCGCCGAAAACGGAGTAGAACTTGAACTCCCGCTTCAGTCTCCGGTTGAGCTCGACGTAAGTCCGGGAGTAGATCGAGGGGGTGCTGAAGGCGACGATATCCGGTTCGATCTCCAGCATCCGGGCCCGGACCCGGTTATACCCGGCGTCCACCACCTCGGAGTGATGGCCGGACCGGCGGAGGAGGGCGGCCATAATCATTATGCCGACAAACTGGTTGTCGCCCTTGTCGAGATCGATAACCGGCCAGAGGATTTTCATAATTTGCCTTGAAGCGGCTGGTCCGGAACGGGAAGAATATATCCGGAAGGGCTAATTCCTTCTCTGAAAATCGTCCAGGGTGTCACCGTCCCAGTCGAAGATGACCCGGTAGCCGTCGCCTTCCAGCCCGGCCACCGTCTCCGCCAGGCGCCGCCGGTGGACGGGAAACTGGGCCCGGGCTTTCGGCCGGTTCCGGTAGCCTCCGGGGGCGGTGGAACAGTCTATGGTCAGGATCACCCCCGCCCCGTAGCGGTCGATCAACCTCTTGTTGAAGAGGTAGTCTTCCCGGGTCTGGAGCCAGAGCACGCCGTCGAAGAGGATTCGGTCGAGGGCGATGTTCAGCTCGTAATCCCGGTCGGAGACGACATAGGGCCGGATAAAGGGTTCCCGGCAGAAATTCCCCTTCAGCCGCGGGGTCCCGATAATCGAGAAGCCGCGGCCGGTCTCCCGCTTCAGGTAGGTGTCCAGGCAGTAGAGAACGGCCTCCTCTTTCCGCCAGTCATAGAGTCCCTTGAGAAAGGCCCCGGCCAGCCGGCCGATCCCGGCGCCGACCGCCCGCTCGAAGGCGTCGAGGCGGAAGGCCTGGGTCGACTTGGGGCCCGGTTGGGGATGGAGCAGGCGGTATTGGCCGGGGTGGAAGGTCTCCAGCCAGCTCAGGTAACAGTCGAGCCCGGCCGATTTCAACCGCCGGAAACTCTTTCGGTCGAGGGGGGGGATGTTGCTGGTCAGCATCCCTCCCCCCCTTTCATCCAGCATCCGCCGGGCGGCGGCGAAATACTCCAGGACCCGCTCAATATCGTACTCCTGGTCGGGGGATTCCGGCAGTCCCTGGCGGACATAGAGATCCGGGTCCTGGCTGCTGACCAGTTCGATACTCCGGTAACCGGAGTCGAGCAGGGCCTCGAATTCTTCGAGAAATTCCTCCGGGGAGAGACAGTCACCCCGGTGCCGGGAGAAGTCGCAGTAGAGGCAGGTATTTTCACAGATGCTGGAAAAATACAGTGGCGGGAGCAGGAGAATGTCCCCCGATCGGGGTCTCCGGTAGCGGGCGGAAAAGTCCAGGATCAAAGCCCGGTTCTTCTCGTCCCGGCTGGCGTTCATCAACTCGACGATTTCATCCGGGGAGAGTCTCTCCCCCCGGGCGGACTTTTCCAGCAACCGGCCGGTCCGGCTCCGGCCTGACGGATCGAAGCGGCCGATCTCTTCGGTCCGGCTCAGTACGCTTTCAATAACTTGCGAGAACATCCCTGTACACCCGGCTCTTTAATCAATGTATCCCAACGCCCGCAGTCTTCCGATAATCTCGTCCTCGTTCTCCCGGGTATAAGTCTTTTCCTTCGCCGGCTCCCGGAGAGAGAACCCCTCTCTCCGCGTTGAACGCCGCCGGACCAGCTCCGGCCGGAAGATCTCCTTCATCACTCTGCCGTCCATATCCCGGGTCAACGGATGGTCCAGCATATACAGGATCGTCGGGGTGATGTCAATTATATCCAACCCGGCCAGAGACCGGCCCCGCCCCACACCGGGGCCGGCGGCGATAAAAATCCCCCGGGATGAATGCGCCCCGCTGATGCCGGGAAGGACCGCCCGGAACTTCCACCGCTCCGGCGCGGGGGGAGCCTGGGAGTGATCGATCACCGGGATCAGATCGGGGGCCCGGTCGAGGGAAGAACCCCGAAAAGCTTCTTCTTTGGTCAACACCTTTTTGAAGACCGGCCGGCCGTTGGAATAGGTCAGGTTCTCAAGCTCGTTCCGGATCTTCTCTTTCAGGGCGTTTTCTTCCCGACCCGGGGAGACGATCCCCCGGGGTTCCCTCCCCCTGAGGTTCAGGCGGATCCCCTGGTCACCGCCGAAATAGGCCCGGCTCCTCTCCCAGTCCACGGTTCCCTCCAGGTTCCCGCTGGCGGAGGCTTCCCGTTCCCGCAGGTAACGGGAATCGAGCCGGCGTCGGGAACCCTGGAACCGGCCGGCCAGGGACCGACCGGCGGACTTGGTTTTCTCCAGCAATCCCGCCCCCTGCAGAACCTTCTTCAGACCGGCCCGGACCGGGGATTCCTTGAGCACCAGGTATTTTTTCTCGGTCAGCCACCGGGGCAGGGAGAAAGACTGGTAATAGGGACCGAAACCGTGATCGGAGATGATCATCACAACGGTGTTCCGGGGAACCGTCCGGATGATCTCTCCGACCGCCCGGTCAAGCCGCTCGTAAACCCGGTGGACAAACGTCTTCAATTCCCCTTTCAGCCGGGGATGATCCGGATGGCGGGGGTCGATACCCGCCCAGAATTTATGCTGGGCGATATCGGTCTCGGTAAAGACCGCGAAGAACAGGTCCCAGGGATGATTCCTTAACAGGTGGAGGAGGAGCCGCTCGCGGTTCTCGATCGAACGAAGGAGCTGACCGGCCAGAACCTTTGAATTCGACCGAGCGAAATCGACCTCGCACCGGTAGCCGGGCACCGCGGCCAGGATCTCCTCCCGGAGGCCGGGGGGGTAGGTGAATTCACTCTCGACGCCGGGGGAGAGGGCCCCGCAGACCATAAAGCCGTTCACCGCTTCCGGGGGATACTCGGTCGGGAGGTTGACCACCCCGACCCGGCTTCCCTGATCTCCCAGGAGGTGCCAGAGCCTCCTGGCCCGGATATCCCGGGAACTCATCAGCTTGAACCGGCAGGAACCGCTGCCGGTCCTGATCAGCGACCAGAAGATCCCGTGTTTACCGGGGTTGACCCCGGTGGTGCAGGTCACCCAGGCGGGAAAACTGTTGGGCGTAACGGTTGAGTTGAGCGGACCGGAGACACCCCTTTCCATCAGCCCGGCCAGGTGGGGGAGCCGGCCCTCCCGGATCAAGGGATCGATAACATCAAAGGTCGCTCCGTCGAGGCCGATCACCACGACTCTGGGCCGGGTGTTATCCATTGGCGCGGGTTCCCCTGAATTCCTGAATCAGGCCGATCAAGCGACTCCGGTCAGGAAGGAATTTTCTCGAAAAATTTTTTCTTCAGCCGGTTCAAGACGATCCGGTCCTCCGGCCCCAGGCCGAGAACCAAGATTATGCCGGTGTAGAACCCTGCCAGCAACAAAAACCCGGCCGCCAGACCGGCGACGCCGGTCAGTTCAAAGGCGAACCTTTCCAGCCCGGCCAGGGCCGCCAGGGAGACCGCCCCCGCCGCCAGCGGTTTGAGGAAATCCCGACGGAAGGGCTGGATCCGGAGAAGCCGATTGATCTGCCACAGCTCGGCCAGGCTCAACGCGGAGATGGAGAGGGCGGTGGCGGCCGCCGCCCCGACTATCCCGTACCCCGGGATCAGGACCAGGTTCAGGGAAATATTGATAACCATCAGCCCCGACATATTCAGGAAATGGAGTTTCTGCCGACCGGTCATAATGATCATCTGCCCGACCGGTCCGATCGCCGAGGAGACCAGCCAGCCGAGACAGAGGATGGCCAGGGGGGAACCCCCGGCCGTGAACTCCGGGCCGAAGATCTCCAGGATGGGCGCCCGGAAGAAGACCAGGAAGAGATAGATTGGAAGACTGAAGGTAAGTATCCACTTGGTCACGCCCTGGAAACTCCGGCGCAGATCCTGCTCTTCCCGGCGGTTGAAGAAGTCCGAGATCACCGGGCCGAAGATGGCGGCGAAGGAGGTGATGACCACCGATCCGAGCAGCGCCGTTTTATGGGCCGCGACGTATATCCCGACTTCCCCGGCGGTTCGGAAGTACCCGAGCATCAGGGTGTCGGTCCAGAGGACCGCCAGCCCGATAAACTGGACAAAGAGCAGCGGCCAGGAGAAAGACCGGAGCCGGGCCGCCTCGTAAACCGGCTTCAGCCGGCGGTCCCGGAGGGCGGGGAAAAGTTTCTTCAAGTAATACCAGGCCGGGAGGGGACTCAAGATCAACGGTGCCACGGAGGCGATGACCGCCCCGTAAATCTCCATCCCCAGAGCGAAGAAAGCAGCGGCCAGCGCCAGCCTCAGCCCGGGCTCGAAGATTTCCCGAACCAGAGCCTGGTACTTCATTACCTTGAAGCCCTGGGTGGCGAAGAGCAGCATCGCGCCGGCGGCGGAAAAAGGCAGGGCGACGGCGAACAGCCGCAGGGGAAGGGTCAGCTCCGGACGGGCGAAGAGACCGATGGCCAGCGGCCGGGCCAGCAGGGCCAGGAGGACTCCGACGGCCAGCCCCGAGACGGCCGCCCATTTCGTCCCCAGGCTGACAATACCCTTGACCCTCCCGAGGTCGCCAACGCCGTTATAGAGGGCGACGTACCTCACCACTCCGTTGGCCAGACCCAGTTCCGCGATCATCCGGGAGATCTTGAAGACGGCGAAGCCCAGGAAAAAGAGCCCCAGCAGTTCGGAGCCCAGGCTCCGGGCGGCCAGCACCTGGAAGGCGTACCGGAACCCGGACCCGACCACCGTCCCCCCGACACCGATCCCGGCGCCCTTGGCGATGGTCATCAGCTCCGCACCGGTTCCTCCGGGCAAGACGGTCTCTTCCGCCCTTTCTCGAGGCCTTTCAGACATCAAACAGCAGGAATCCGGCGTATTTCAGCAGGTCCTTCTCCAGTTCGAACCGGTTGAAGGTGTAGGGAGGACAACCGGGACAGGTGGCTTGCAAGAGGATATCGCGGCGGTACTTCAAGTTACCCCGGTCGTAAAATATCTCAAATGCCGACCGCTTCCGGCAATCGCCGAGCGACTTGCTCTTGGGGCAGTAATACAGCGACCCTTCGGAACCGAGAATGAGCGACCCCATCGCGTAGTGACAGGAGATCGTCCGCGGTTTGCCGGACTCGAGCATCCCGGCCAGCTCCCGGTACCTGAAGGCGTGCTGATTGAAGAGGGATTTCTTCTCCCCCAGGCGGCGGCAGAACCGGATCAGGGCTTCCCTGCCATCATTCCGGAGTTCGATGGCTCCTCTCATCTTCCGGTTATTGAAACGGTCCCGGACCTCAGCGAAGGTGAAATTAGCCGGGATCCGCTCCCGCCGGCTCCATTCCAGCATTTGGTCGAGGTCAAATACGTTGAGGTTGGTAACCACGCAGTTGACCCCCAGGTAGAAGAGGCCCCGGTCCCGCATTTCCCGCAGCGCCCGGAGAGTCCGGATGACCCGGGAGTAGGCGTTGTCGACCCCGGCGATCTCGTCGTACCCCGGGCCGATCTTATGCAGGGAAACGCTGATCGAGAGCCGGATGCCGTTCTCCCGGGCCAGCCGGGAGATCCGCTCGGCGTTGGAGACGGCCCGGGCAAAGGGGAGACCGTTGGAGTTGATGGTGATGGTCCGCAGACGCGGGAACTTATCGATGAAGAGCCCGGCCAATTGAGACAGGTCATCCCTCAAGTTCGGCTCCCCGCCGTTGATATTGACGTACTCGATATGACGGAATAACGGGTCGGAGAAGACGGCATTGAATTCTTCGAGCGACAATTCTCCGGGCGGCGGCAGGTCAGGTTCCCGCATCCAGATCCCGCACATCCGGCAGCGGAGATTGCACCGATAGGTCACGTAAACGCAGATCGCCCGGGGGGGGAAAGGTCTGGCGGATTTTGGGGCGAAATTATACTTGAGAAAATTCCACCCGAGCCGGGGGGAAGCGGCAGCCGTCCGGAGATACCCGTTCCCGGCTGAACCCCTCCTATCCCCGGTTTGCATAGCTGCTGCCATTTCCGCGGGTTGTCATCGAATCCGGCCGGTGGTCCGGCTCAGGGATTGGAGTGCCCCGGACGGAGACCGGGGAGGTCGCGGGAGCCCTCCGGGATAAGAATTATATCCTCAATATACAACCCGGAGTTCGCGCTGACATTGATCACCCGGAAGCTGGAGATGACCCCGGGTTCGGGGAAGGAGAAAACCGCCCGGTAGTCGGCGGCCGGAAATTCCCTCCCGTCCCGCTTGATCGGCCAGGTCCGGAACACCGGCGCCTGGCGGTGCATCCTCAGCGCCGGCGGAGACCCCTCCCACCAGGTCCGGGCGGTCTCTATTCCCATCCGGATGGGGAAATCATACTTTTTCCCCTCGCCGGTCGAGACAATCAGCCGGGCTATCTCCCGGCCCTGGGGGAAGGAGGCGTAACATTGGGCCGATGTTACCAGCGCCACCGCCGCCGTCTTCTTCTCCCCGGCAACCGTCATCCCCAGTTCGGAACCCGGACCGAGAAAGGTTCTCTTTCCCAGCGGATAAGCCGCGTCCCCGAAATGTCCGCTGATCTGTTCAGCCCGCAGACGGGAGGGAAGCCAGGAAGGCGACAGTTCGAGGACGTCCAGGGTATGATACACCGGATCCCGCATCACCCCGGCGGCTGAATCGGCAACGGCCGCTTCCGCCAGGGCAATCTCCAGCCGGTACTTGCCCGGATAAAGGTGGAAGGGGTTTTCCCAATCGAGCTCTTGCCGGACCACCACACCGGCCGGCGGGCTAAAAAACGGCGCGCTCTGAACTTCGAACTCCCGGGAGAACTCCTCCGCCGCCAACCGGATCAGAATCAGGGAATCGACCGGACCGGGACGCCAGCCCCGGAGATATAAACCCAGGGACAAGCTTTCCCCGGTTCCCATCGCGGAAGGTTGGAGATCGTAACCGGCGAGGAGCGCCTGATTGCTTAATTTCACCGGGCGGGGGACAGTCGGGGTCAACTCCCCGATCCGGGCCCGGACTTCCTGGAGGTTATTCTCCTCCCCGGTTGATTCGTATATCCGCTCCAGCGCCCGCCAGGCTCCCAGATGCCCGGGCGAAGCGGCCGCCACCTCCCGGTATTCCTCCAGGGCGATCTCTTCCCGGTCCGCCCGCCCGGCCGCCCGGGCGGCCTGGTAGAGCGAGTCGATCAAGGTCCGGTCAACTTCAAAGGCTGCTCGCAAAACCGGCCGGGCCTCCACCGGACGGCCGACTTCCAGCAACGCCCGGCCCAGCCAGTACTTCGCCTCCGCCGACTTGGGATTTTTTTCCAGATATCCACCCGCGACCCGCCCCGCCGCCGGCCAATCGTCGAGCAGCGCCAGGTAAGAAACCAGGTCGAGGGCATCTTTCTCCCCCGGAGGTCCGGGTTCCGCCGCCGCCCGGAAAAGGCAGAGGGCCCGGCTCTCCAGCCCCAGGGAGGAATATTTTTTCCCGATGGCGAAGAGATCTCCGGACAGCTTCGGCCAGACTTTACCCAGCAGTGCCGGGCGATGCCAGGCCGCCCGGGCGGAAGCCCGGAGGGATTCCACCTGACGGCCCTGGTGGGCCAGCCGCTCCGCCCGGGTGAAATGGTAGGAGCAGGCGAAGAAATCGTAGATCCGGCCCGGAAGGTTCCACCCGGACCCCGACAGCAAGGGGGGGCGGTAAAGCCGGTGGCCGACCAAGCCGAGGGCAAGAAAGACGAGAAGGGCTATCAGGACGAAGCGCTGGCGACAGGCCGTCATTTCTGGTCTTCTCTGGTGGCCGGGGCCGGAGGATATCTCCGGACTTTCGGTCTGGAACCTAGCCCCCGGACCGGGGGTAAGGGCGGGCGGGAAAAAAGATCGGGATTATTTCAGCCTGACGGCTTCTTTTCCCCCGGGACGTGACCGGAGATCGATTTCCGCATCCGGGTATCCGACTGGATATTCTGGAAACGGTAGTAGTCGAGGATACCCAGGTTCCCTTCCCGGAAGGCCTCGGCCATCGCCTTGGGGACCTCGGCCTCCGCCTCCACCACCCGGGCCCGCATCTCCTGGACCCGCGCCTTCATCTCCTGCTCCTGGGCCACCGCCATCGCCCGCCGCTCCTCGGCCTTGGCCTTGGCGATCTCCAGGTCGGCCTGGGCCTGCCGCTGCTGCAGTTCCGCCCCGATGTTCTTCCCCACGTCGACGTCGGCGATATCGATCGAGAGGATCTCGAAGGCGGTCCCGGAGTCGAGGCCCTTCTCCAGCACCCGCTGGGAGATCAGGTCGGGGTTCTCCAGGACCTTCTTGTAGCTCTCGGCGGAGCCGATCGAGGTCACGATCCCCTCCCCGACCCGGGCGATGATCGTCTCGTCGGTCGCCCCCCCGACCAGCCGGTCGATGTTGGCCCGGATGGTGACCCGGGCGTGGGCCTCGACCTGGATCCCGTCCATCGCCACCGCGTCCACGGTCGATTTCCCCTTCTCCGGGTCGGGGCAGTCGATCACCCGGGGGTTGACGCTCATCCGGACCGCGCCCTCGATGTCCCGCCCGGCCAGGTCGATCGCGCAGGCCTTCTGGAAGGTCAGGGGGATGTTGGCCTTGTCGGCGGCGATCAGCGCCCGGGTCACCTTCCCCACCGAACCCCCGGCCAGGTAGTGGGCCTCGAGGTCGTTGGTGGTGACGGTCAGACCGGCCTTGGTCGCCATTATCTTGGCGTCGACGATCAGCACCGGCTTGATCCCCCGCAGCTTCATCCCCACCAGGTTGAAGATCGAGACCCGGGCGCCGGCGGCCAGGGCCCGGATCCAGACCTTGAGGAAGTAGAAGAAGATCCCCAGGAAGATCAGGGCGATGATGATGACGACCACGGTGATTAACGGGACAATGCTCTGATCCATAACGCTTTCTCCTTGGATGGATGGCCTGCGGTATTTAGAGATTGCTTCGTCGCCTTCGGCTCCTCGCAATGACAATTTCAGGGAAATAAAACAGTTGGCGCGTTTATAGAGCTAATGTGTTGCACCCAATCAAGAACTGCCGAAGTCGGAAGGCAGGCGGCCGCCCCGGTCCAGGCCGCGGGGCGGACCGAGGATTTCCGCGAGGATAATCCCCTGGACCACCGGATGTTCGGAGAAGTTAAACCACCCCGGCGTCGCGCGGACCGGATCCTCGAAGACGGGGCTGGGAGCCGGCCGGGGGCGGGGGGGAGAGACGGGCTTCGGCCGGGGGGCCGGGGTCCGGGGTCGGGCGGACCGGGGAGGCCGGGCCGCCGGCCGGGGACGGGGCGGGTCCGGAACCCGGGGGGACGGCTCCCGCGCCGCCGGAGGCGGCGGCGGGGAATGGCGGGGCCCGAATTGCCTGGTCAGGGAATCGATAAAAACCTTCAGTTCGTCGGAATCTTCCCGCGATTCCGGCGGCGGTGAGTCATCCCGGACAAAAGCATCCCGGGAGGCCTGCTCCTCCCGGGTTTTTTTCTTCCCGGCCAGCATCAAAAGCCGGAAGATCCCGAAGAGGGCGAGCAGTATCCAGATCCATTCCCCGTTCATATCGGATTACGGTATTCCCGGTTCGTCGGGTTCGGTCTTTAGCCCGTGGGTTTTTTCGGCCCCGGCTCGATCCCGGATATCGACTCCCGCATCCGGGTGTCGGACTGGATATTCTGGAAACGGTAGTAGTCGAGGATACCCAGGTTGCCTTCCCGGAAGGCCTCGGCCATCGCCTTGGGGACCTCGGCCTCCGCTTCCACCACCTTGGCCCGCATCTCCTGGACCCGCGCCTTCATCTCCTGCTCCTGGGCCACCGCCATCGCCCGCCGCTCCTCGGCCTTGGCCTTGGCAATCTCCAGGTCGGCCTGGGCCTGCCGCTGCTGCAGCTCAGCCCCGACGTTCTTCCCCACGTCGATGTCGGCGATATCGATCGAGAGGATCTCGAAAGCGGTCCCGGAATCGAGACCCTTCTCCAGCACCCGCTGGGAGATCGAATCCGGGTTCTCCAGGACCCTTTTGTAGGTCTCGGCGGAGCCGATCGAGGTCACGATCCCCTCCCCCACCCGGGCGATGATCGTCTCGTCGGTCGCCCCCCCGACCAGCCGGTCGATATTGGCCCGGATGGTGACCCGGGCCTTGGCGTTGAGCTGGATCCCGTCCATCGCCACCGCGTCCACGGTGGATCTCCCCTTCTCCGGGTTGGGGCAGTCGATCACCCGGGGGTTGACGCTGGTCCGGACCGCGTCCTCGATGTCCCGCCCGGCCAGGTCGATCGCGCAGGCCTTCTGGAAGGTCAGGGGGATGTTGGCCTTGTCGGCGGCGATCAGGGCCCGGGTCACCTTCCCCACCGATCCCCCGGCCAGGTAGTGGGCCTCGAGGTCGTTGGTGGTGACGGTCAGGCCGGCCTTGGTCGCCATAATCTTGGCGTCGACGATCAGGACCGGCTTGATCCCCCGCAGCTTCATCCCCACCAGGTTGAAGATGGAGACGCGGGCTCCGGCGGCCAGGGCCCGAACCCAGACCTTGAGAAAGTAAAAGAAGATCCCCAGCAAGACCAGGGCGATGATGATGACGATCAGGATGATTAAAGGACCGATACCGGCATCCATTGCGCTACCTCCTTGAAGTTGCGATTTCTGAATACATTATCAGGGCGCGGGGACCTCAGACAACCGTTTTGTTCTCTTCCTCCGGCGGCGCCTCGCTGACCACGACCCGGTTTCCGTCCACCCGGATCACCTCGACGGTGGTCCCCCGGGCAAGGTACTCGCCCCCGGTGACGACATCGATCCGGTTGTCTTCGAGCTCGATCATCCCGGCCGGGCGGAGGTTGGTAATCGCCTCCCCCCGCTTGCCCACCCATTTCTCCAACCCCTCCTCGGCGGCGGAATACCCGGTCTGGGAGAAACTGAGGAAGAGCCGCTTGCCGGCCGGCGAACCGGGGAGTAACCTGACAGCGATGAAGATCGCCAGCAGGGTGAGGACCAGAACCCCGCCCGCCCAGTAGAAGCCGAAGGGTGACCCCCGCTCGACGAAGGCGAGCACGATCGAGGCGACCAGGAAAAACCCGCCCAGGGTCCCGACCACCCCGCCGGGGACGAAGACCTCCAGGCAGACCAGCAGCAGACCGATACCCAGCAGAAAGACTATCCAGACCATAACCCGGAAACCTCGTTAAATCCGCCGCCGGCGGAATTCCCCTTACCGATTACCGATTACCGATTACTGATTACTATTCCCCATTCCCTATTCCCTATTCCCCATTCCCCATCACCTAAGCCTTCCTCACCACCACCCGGTTGCCGTCGACGGCGACCACCCGGACCTCTTCCCCCCGGTCGATGTATTCGCCCAGCGAGACGACATCGACCGGCCGCCCCTCGAGCCGGGCCTTCCCGGCCGGCCGGAGCTTGGTCAGGGCTTCTCCCCGGGACCCGACCAGGTCGGAGATCCCGGCCTCGGAGCTCTCGAACCCCTGCTCTCGTTTCTCGGCGGCGGTGAGGACGAACCTCCCGTAGAGCGGCGAGGAACTGGTGAAGACCATCCGGTAGGTGGAGAGGATCAGGATCAGGAAACCGCCCAGGGCGATCCCGAAGAGGGTGACCGCCCGGAAGTAATTGGGATGGACGATGGTTTGGGGGTCGAAGAGCGGCCCCCGCCCCATCGCCAGGATAAAGGAGAGGAGGATACAGACGATGCCCCCGGCCCCCATCAGGCCGAAGTCGGGGGTGAAGAAGAGTTCGATCAGGAGGAGGACCAAGCCGACCACGAAGAGGATGAGCACCTCGCGCCCGGCCAGCCCGGCCACGTTATGCCCGAAGAAAAAGACGGCCAGCAGGGAGAGCCCGAGGATCCCGGGGAGGCCGAAGCCCGGGGAGCGGATCTCGAAGTAGATCCCGGCCAGGCCGCCGAGCAGGAGCAGGACCGTGATCGTCGAGCCGGTGATGAACCGGGCCAGGCTCTCGGCGGGGGTGACCCGGATCACCTCCCGGGGGGCGTCGGGGAAGCCGGCCTCTTGAAAGAGCTGGTCGAGGTCGGAGACCGTCCCCCGGGAGAGCCCGGCCTCGACGGCGGTGGTATTGGTCAGGGTGAGGAGCTTGCCCTTCTCGATCAGGTCGGGGATCTCGACGTCGCGGTCGACCATCGCCTCCACCACCTCGACCGGGTGCCCCTTCTCCTCCGCGGTCGAGGCGATCATCGCCCGGAAGGCGGAGGTGATCTTCTCGGCGTGGGACTCGTCCATCTGGGCCGGGCCGGCCAGGGGAGAGACGGCGATCGGGGTGGCGGCCCCGATCATCGAACCCGGGGCCATATAGATGTGGTCGGTGGCCACCGCGATGTAGGCCCCGGCGGAGAAGGCCCGGATATCGACGAAGGTGTAGGTGGGCAGGTCGGTCCGGGCCAGGAGTTCCATTATCTCCTCGGTGGCGTCAGCCGCCCCGCCGTTGGTGTTCATCCAGATGACGACCGCCTCCGCTCCGGCCGCTTCCGCCTCGCGGATACCCCTCCGGACCACCCAGACCAGGCCCTTGGCGATCTCCCCCTCGACCGGTATCACGTAAACCGGGGCAGGGGGGATCGCCTCAGCCGGCGGGGAATAAATAAACCCCGGGATCAAGAGGAGAATCAGGGCGATAATTTTCATTGCCTGATTATATCAGGGTGTCAAATAAAGTAAAAGGTATGTTATATTTTTTTCCTCCGGGCCGGGGCGAACGGGAGGCCCCGGGCAGTTGCCTCCTCCCATCCCGGATGGAAGATAAAATGCCAGTGAGCAAACAACCGGGTTTTCATAAACTATGGCCGGTCCTCTTCCTGGCCGGGGCGGCGGCGGTCCTCTTCCGGGAAGCGATCTTCCCCCCCTTTCCCTCCTTTGTCTTCTCCCGGGAGTCGGGGGACGTCGCCTCGCTCTATTACTACTGGCGCTCCTTCGGCTTCGGTACACTCCGGTCCGGGGTGCTCCCGCTCTGGAACCCGGCTGTCTTCTCCGGGGTCCCCTTCGCCGCCTACCCGGAGGCGGCCCTCTTCTACCCGCCCAACCTGGTCTTCCTGATTCTACCCCTCCCGGCGGCCCTCAACCTCAGCTTCGCCGGCCACCTCTGGCTGTTGGCCGTCTTCACCTACTTCTGGCTCCGTTTCACCGGCTCGGGCCGGGTCCCCTCCCTGCTCGGCGGGGTGGTCCTGGCCGGCTCGGGCCCGGTCATCCTCCGCCTGACCGCCGGTCATCTCTCCAACATCACCACCTTTGCCTGGGTCCCGTTGATCTTCCTCCTGGCCGAGGGTTTCTTCCGGACCCGGCGGCTCGGCCGGGCGGCCGGGGCCGGGGCCCTGATCGCCCTGCAGCTCCTGGCCGGCCACTGGCAGTACGTCTATTACACGGTCCTGGTTCTGGTCGTCTACCTGATCGGCCGGGTTCTGATTGAACCGCGCCGGGCGGGAAGGGGTCTGCTCCTCCTTCCCGCCGGGGCCGTCCTGGCCGGGGTGACCGCCTTCGCCCTGGCCGCGGTCCAGGTCCTCCCCGCCCTGGAACTGGCCGGAGACTCGTTCCGGGGAGAACCGGGTCTGGAGTGGGGGGCCGCCTTCTCCCTCCCCCCGGCCAACCTGGCGACCTTCGTCCTCCCCGGCTGGCTGGGGGACTCCCTGACCAGCCTCTACCGGGGGGAGTATTACTTCTGGGAGATGTGCGCCTACCTCGGGTTCGTTCCCCTGGTCCTGGCGGCCGGGGCGGTGATCTTCCTCAAGGACCGCTTCACCCCGCTCCTCGCCGTTCTGGCCGGGCTGGCGGTCCTGGCGGCGCTGGGCGGCTCCACCCCGCTCTTCCGGGTCCTCCACCGGGGTCTGCCGGGGTTCCGCTACTTCCGGGGCCACGCCAAGCTGCTCTTCTTCGCCGCCTTCTTCCTGGCCACCCTGGCCGCCCGGGGGGCGGAGGGGCTCTTCGGCCGGGGCCGGAACGTCCACCGCCCCGAGCGGCGGGGAACAGTCAGCTTCCGGCGGCGCCTGGCCGGAACCGGGGCGGCGGTCCTGCTCCTGGCCGGGGCGGCCGCCCTGGCCGCTTCCGCCCTCGCCGGCAACGAACCGCCCTCCTGGTGGCGGGAGCGGATCGAGACCGACCTCCTCCACGGCCGGCACTACGAAATCGTTCCCCCCGGTCAGCCGGAATGGTGGGAGCGGTTGGTGCGGGAGACCCCTCCCGACCTCGATTATCCCGGTTACGTCCGCCGGCTGGTCTCGGAGACCCCCTTTCCCCTCAACAGCTGGCGGACTCTCCGCGCCGGGCTGCTCCGCCTGGGACTCTCGGCGGCGGCGATGGGCCTGCTCCTGGCCGCGGTCCTCCGCTTTTCCCGCCTCCGGAGATGGTGGGCGACGGCGGCCTGCCTCCTGGCGGCGGGGGAGATAGCCCTCTGGGCCGCGCCCTACGTCACCGGTTTCGACAGCCGGGTCTGTCTCTGGGACGGGGAGATCGCCGCCTATTTCGCCGGCCGGGAGGAACCGTTCCGTTACCTCCCCTTCGATCCCGCGGACTTCAACCGGGGTATGGCAGGCGGCTTCGACTCGATCCTCGGCTACCAGGCCGACGTCCCCCGGCGGGTCCTGGAATACCTCAACCGCAGCCAGGGACTCCCGCCCGGAGAGCTGGAACTGCTCCCGGCGGTCACCGCCTACACCCCGCTCCTCGACCTCCTCAATACCCGATACCTGCTGCTGCCCCCGGGCACCTCTATAGAAGGCGGGTCTTTCCGCCAGGTCCTGACCGCCCCCGGCGGAACCGTCCTCGAAAACCCCCGGGCCGCCCCCCGAACGCTGGTCTCCTCCCGGGCCCGGCGGCTCGACCCGCCGGAAGCGATCCTGGGCGCCCTGGCCCGGCCCGGTTACCGGCCGGAAGAAGAGGTCTATCTCGAAGCGGAGACTCCGGAGGGCTTCCGGGGAGGTCCGGGGGAGAGAACCGGCCGGGCCCGGGTGGTCGACCACGGGGTCAACCGGGTCCGGGTCGAGGCCGAGCTCGACCGGCCGGGGGTTCTCCTCCTCAACGACAGCTACCGGCCCGGCTGGCGGGCTTATCTCCGGGGAGAGGAACTGCCGGTTTACCGGGCCAACTACCTGATGCGGGCGGTATTCCTCGAGGGGGGTTCCCACCTGGTGGAGTTCCGTTACCGCCCGGGGTCTTTCGCCCTCGGATCGGCGATCTCCCTGGCGGCCCTCCTGGCGCTCGGCCTCGGATTAATCCTCCCGGCGGCCGGGGGAAGGAAGAGCCGGCCCGGCTAACCCCCCCGAGCGCCGGGGGCTTTAAGCCCGGTCCCGGGAGCGCTCGGCGGGGAGGGGAATTTTTTTCATCCAGAAACGGCCCCGGGAACGGTATCTCTCCTGGATCTCCGGGGGAAAGATCCGCTCCCCCTCGAAGCGGTGGCGGAGCCGGAAGGCGAGGAGGTAGGTGGTGGGGAGACAGGGGTTGTAGATATGGTCGGCGATGATGTGGAGGGTGAACCCGAGGGAGAAGCCCCAGGCCCAGGGGCGCCGGATCAGCGCCAGGCTCAGGGCCCAGAAGACGGCCGCCAGCTCGTAGGAATGGAGAAAGAGGAAGAACTTCCGGTAGATATGGTCGTCGGCGGCCCGGAAGAAGTTCCGAAGCGAGAACCGGCGGAAGCCGAAATAATAAAAATATTCCAGGAAGTGGTCGAGGTCGATGAAGATCCCGGCCAGGAAGCAGGCCAGGGCGGCGGAGAGGGAACTTGAGAAGAGATAGACCGCGGTGGAGGAGGTCAGGGAGAGGACGCTATGGTGGTGGAGCTTCATCGGGGACGCTTCCGGAAAGTCCGGGCCGGGCGGAAGAACCGGGGTCAGTTGTCGGGCGGGGAGTTGAGACCGATCTTGTCGGCGATCTCCTTGAACTCCGGCCGGGAGATCTCCTCCAGGGACTTGCCTTTCTGCTTCAGCTTCTCGTTGAACTTGATCGCTTTCTCCTGCATCAGGGAATGGGTATCCGCCGATCCCCCGTAGAGGCGGAAGTTCTCCCCCCGGGTGATCCGGCGCTGTCCGTCCTGGTTGTCGAACCCCAGGCCGAGAAGCAGTGACTTTGTCTTCCGGGCAACCATTAGTTTTTCCATCGTAGTCTGTTAAAACTTACCATAGATATATACCATTCCCGGTAAATTGTCAAACCGGGGAGAAATATACCTCCGGCGCCAGAATTATATTGCTCTTGCCTCCGGTATAAGATTAGACTAGCCATTTCCGAAAACATCAGATAAAACTTTTTATTTTTCCCGGCCGGCCGCGGCCGGGGAAGACAATTACCAGGGAGGAAAGAAAGTGGTCAAGCATCCGGGAAAGAAACACGAGTACGCCAGCGACTTCGAGAAGATGCATATGTACGAGATCAAGGAGCGGGCCTCGCTGCTCCAGGACCTGGATTATTCCGCGGCCGAGGTCAAGCGGATGATCCGGCAGAACGTGGAATGGGAGTACGAGGGAGAGAAGCTCCCGGGGTATCACTCCCATATCGACAAGATCGTCGACTACGTCTTCTCCGGATGAAAGAGCTGATCGAGGCGGTCCGGGAGTTCCACCGGAAGCACGACCTGAAGGCCCGGGGGGGCGAGGAGATGCTCCACCGGATGAACCTGATTATGGAAGAGGTGGGCGAGATCAGCCAGTGCCTGACCAAGGGGAAACCCCGCCGGGAGCTGATCGAGGAGCACGCCGACCTCCTGATCCTCCTGATCGGCAACGCGATCGCCCTCGACTTCGACCTGGAAGAAGCCTTCTGGAAGAAGATCGGGCGGATTATGGAGCGGGATTCCCGGATGGTCGACGGGACAGTCCGGGTGACCGAGACCTGACCGGCCCGTTTCCCCTAACCGGCTTTCTTCTTCACCCGCTGGTTCCCGACCAGGTTTCCGTCCACGTAGATCCGGTAGATGTCCACCGTCGGGGTGGACTTCCAGATTTTCCTGGTGGCGGCGGCCGAACCCTTTCCGCAGTTGAGACAGAGATTGCTCTCGCTGCGGAAAAATTTCTTGCAGGCGAAACAGTAGTAACAGTTCATAATATCTCCTCTCTGCCGGAAGGATAACGGTTTTCCGCTCTCCTTATTCTACCAGTCCTGTCAACCGCCGGCCGAGAGACTGAAGATCCAGCGGAGCCCGGCCAGGTAGGAGAGGATGACGGCCAGGTTGATCGCCATCACCACCGGGACGGCCGCGGGCCGTTTCATTTTCAGGGCCAGGGCCAACAGGAGAACGAAGACCGCTCCCAGTCCCCCGGAGACCAGGGTCGGGCCGCCGGCCCCGGCCAGGAGCGAGGCGCGGCCGTAGGCGAGGTCGGCCCAGAAGATGATCCCCAGGTTAAAGACGTTGCTCCCCAGGATATTCGAGAGAGCCATCTCGGGGGCGGCGATCTTCAGCGCCCCCAGGCAGACCGAAAGCTCGGGCAGGGAAGTGACCAGGGCCAGGAAGAGGACACCGACAAAGCCGTCCCCCCAGCCGGTCTCCCCGGCGATCCGGCCCCCGGCCCAGGCCAGCCAGAACCCGCCGGCGACCACCAGGGAGACGGAAACGATCAGCCGGAGGTAGAATGTATCGCGGTCGGGGCCGGGTTCTGGCTCCGGGACGGGAGTGAGGGCGGAAACCGGGGCGGGATGTTCATCGCGGAACAGTTTCCAGGAACCGAGCAGGTAGAGGGCCAGTACCGCCCAGGAGGCGTAACTGATACTTCCGGGGGAAGCCAGTTCCCCGGCCCGGTCGAGAAGGGCGAATCCGAGGACCAGGCCGGTCATCAGGAAAATCATCAGCAGCAGAACCCGGAACTATTTCAGGGTCAGGGTGGGAAAGAGCGCCAGGCCGAGCACCGCCACCGCGAAGAGGTTGAAGGCGTTGCTGCCCAGGACATCGGTGAGGGCCAGGTCCGGGGAACCGGCGACCGTGACCGCCCCCACCGCGGTGGCCAGTTCCGGGATCGAGGTGACCGCCGAGAGAAAGATAAAGCCGATCCAGATATCGGTCAGGCCGTAGCGCGCCGCCAGTTCCTTACCCTGGCGGGCGAGGTAAAAACCGCCGCCGACCACCAGGACCGCGCTGAAGATAAAATGAAACCAGATCATCAACCTCTCCTCTCCGGCCGGCCCGCAAAGACCGCCGGTGAATCGGACATCCGGAAAGGAGAAAGAATATCCGCCGGGCGGCCCCCTGTCAACGGAGAAGGGCCGGACGACGCGGACGGGGCGAAAATTAATACGGGCGCGAAATAATCTGTGCAAATTAATCTTGTTTCCCGGGACCGGCCCTTGATATACTGAAAAAATAAACTTCGACCCCTGAAGGCGCCTTGAAGCGCCGCTCGCCGCGATGGACGCCCGCCAGACCAGGAAAAGCCGCCAGCAGGAGTTCTTCTTCAACACCCCGCCGGAGAAGGGTTCCTTCTCCGACCCCCCCCGTCCCGCCGCCCTCGGCCGGCTCCCGGTCAGCGTCCTGGCGGTCAGCACCCGGGCCCGGAAGTGGCTCCGGGCCCACCGGATCGCCGACCTCGACGGACTGATCGCCGCCGAACGGAACCGGGTGATCTCCCAAAAGTGCCTGGACAACCAGATCCGGAAAGAACTCCATACCGAG
>PWXJ01000191.1 GCA_003561965.1 PVC group bacterium | reverse complement strand
TTTCCTCTATACCCTGGGACTGCTCTCTTCCCTGATGGCGATGACCACCAAGGAGTCGGCCGTGATGATCCCGGTCCTGGTTCTCAGCCTGGAGTTGCTCTTTCCCCGGCGGGGGGTCCCGCTCCGGAAGAGAATTTTATACTATCTTCCCTATGCCCTGACTGTCCTGGTCGTCCCTGCCCTCACGCTGTATATGGCGTCGGGGCGGGGTACCCGTCCATTTTATTACCAGATGAATATTCGCGACGCCGGCCGGTTGTACGTGATGGCCCAGGACGTATACATTGAATCCCGAGGACAGTACCTCCTCACCCAGCTGCGAGCCCTGTTGGTTTACCTTCGACTGACCATCCTCCCGGCCCGGCAGTCGATCTATTACGACCTTCCGGTATCCCGGTCGATCTTCTCCACCGGAACCTATCCAGCGCTCTTTCTTGTCTCCGGGCTGCTCTTCGCGGCCGCCGGGGCCGTCCGCCGCTTTCCCCTGGTAACTCTGGCGATTGCCTGGTTTTTCCTCAATCTTCTTCCCTCCTCCTCGGTGGCGGTGGTCTGGCCGTTCGTCTCCGAGCATCATCTCTACCTGCCGGTCTTCAGCGGGGCCCTGCTCTCGGGGTTGTTCCTCGGGTGGGTCGGGGAGAAGTTCGGCGCCGGCCGGGCGAAGTTTTTGGGGTGGCTGCTGCTCTGCTCCCTCTCTCTGCTTACCCTTCAGCGCAACCAACTCTGGGGTGACACCTACCGGCTCTGGAGAAATGCCCTGGAGTCCGCTCCCGACTCCCCCAACGTCCACAACGCCCTGGCCGGTGCGCTGGTCCGGGAGGGCCGCTACCGGGAGGCGGAAGCCGCCGCCCTCCGAGCTCTGGAACTGAATCCCCGTCTCAACGCCTACCACAACCTCTGGGCGGCTTATTTCAATCTGGGGGATCTCTCCGCGGCCAGAGCGGCCGCCCGGCGGCACGGGGAGTTATTCCCCGTCGATCCCCGTTCGGGGATCAACCTGGGAATGACCCTGTTGAAAAAAGAGGATTATCCGGCCGCTCGGGATATTCTGTTCGAGGCGTCACGCCGGCATCCCGGTTCGGCCATCACCCGTTTCTGGCTCGGGGTCAGTTACTATCATCTGGAGGAGGACGAGGCCGCGATCGGGGAATTTTCCCTGACCCTCGATCTCAATCCGGATTATCCGGCGGCTTACGATTATCTCGGTCGTCTCTATCAACGTTCAGGGGAAGGCGATAAGGCGCTGGAGATTTACCGCCGGGGAGCCCGGCTCAACCCGGGGTCCCTGATTCTGAACTACAACCTGGGTATGCTGGCCTGGAGAAAGGGACAACCGGAACTGGCCGGGAAACATCTGGGCCGGGCCCGCGGCCTGGCCGGGGACGAGAGGATGAGGGGGATGATCGAGGCCGCCCTGGAACAACTGTCGTCCGGGTCACCGCCGCCGGGCGTCGATCCGCCCGGGTTAGACCTGGATTACCGGGGGGATTACTGACCGGTCCCGGTTAACCGGCAGTTGCTTGACAAAAATTTTCCAATATACTATTGTAAGGTATGAGGCTGGCCGTTGCCCCCCTATCTTTCTTGCTCGCTGCTTTGATCGCCGCTCCCGCGGCCGTCGGGGGCGGGACCAGTCCCCTGATCAGGCTGGCCGAGTACCAATTTGATCCCCTGGTTTCGACTCCCCTCCCGGCGTCCCCGCGGGAGAAAATCTCCGACCCCGCGGGCCGGGGATATTACATCCTCCAATTCTCCGGACCGGTCCGGGAGGAGTGGAAGGAGTTGTGCGAGTCGCGCGGGGTTGAGTTTCTCGATTACATCCCCGAATTCGCCTTCATCGTTCGGATGGACGACAAGACCAGGGCCGAGGTGGAGAAGCTGACCCCCGTCCGCTGGGTGGGTAACTACGAACCGGCCTACCGTCTTTCCTCCCGGTTAAAGGGCATTCCGGCCAAGGCCGATAGCGAGAGGGAGTACATAGTGGTTGTCTTCCCCGGGGCCGACGTTGATGCCGTGATCGAAGGAGTCAACCGGGCGGGCGGACGGGTTCTCCGGCGGACCGATACCCGCTGGAAGACCCGGCTCCGGGTCTCCCTTTCCCCCGATCGTCCGGAAATTCTGGCCGCCCTCCCCGGAGTCAAGTGGGTGGAGGAGCCCCCTCGCTGGCAGTACTTCAACGACCGGGCCCGGGAGATAATCAACGCCGAAGCCGCCTGGTCCCGGGGGAGTTACTTCGGTGCCGGCCAGGTCATCGGCGTCGCCGATTCCGGCCTCGACCGCGGCTCGACCACGGACATCCACGCGGACTTCCAGGGCCGGGTCGCCGCCATCTCGACTACCTGGACCAGCTGGACCGGGGGAGTCGATCTCGACGGCCACGGCACCCACGTCGCCGGGACCATCATCGGCAGCGGCCAACTCTCCGGCGCCGATCCTGTCTCCTCCTACGCCGGCGTGGCCCCCGGGGCGGCGCTGGTATTCCAGTCTCTCGGCGATTTCTCCCTGATCCCGCAAGACCTCAATCAGCTATTCGCCCAGGCTTACGGTGCCGGCGCCCGGGTTCACAACAACAGCTGGGGGGATACCGCCGCCGGGCGCTACACCTCCTACAGTGAGGACGTCGACGAGTTCAGCTGGGACAACAAGAGTTTTCTGGCGGTCTTTGCGGCTGGAAACGATGGAATCGACTCCAACGCCGACGGCGTGATCGACCTTTACACCGTGGCCGCCCCCGCCACCGCCAAGAATTGCCTGGCGGTGGGGGCTTCCGAGAACTATCGCCCCCCTTCCTCTTCGCCCGCGCCCGGCCGGCCGCTCACCTACGGCTGGTACTGGCCCGGGGATTATCCCTCCGCCCCGATCAGCAGCGATTATCTCTCGTACAACCCGGACGGAATGGCCGCTTTCAGCTCCCGGGGCGCCGCCCTTGCCGCTCGCTGGAAGCCGGAGATCGTCGCCCCGGGGACCAATATTGTCTCTTGTCGGACCCAGGCGGTCGCGGTCTCCGACGGGATGCTCTGGGGAACCGGGGGCCTGACCGGAGAGGAAAGGGATTATTACCTCTTTGCCGGCGGAACCAGTATGGCCGCGCCCCTGGTGACCGGGGCCGCGGCCCTGGTCCGGGAGTATTACACTCGCCGGGGAATCACTCCCAGCGCCGCTCTGATCAAGGCCACCCTGCTCAACGGGGCGGAGGATATTTCTCCCGGCCAGTACGGGACCGGGCGGCATCAGGAAATCCCCGGCCCGCCCCG
>PWXJ01000158.1 GCA_003561965.1 PVC group bacterium | reverse complement strand
AGGTGTGCCGCCGCACCGTCCGGCGCTGGCGGACACTGGTACAGGAGAGCCTATGAGCCACCTGATTTAGGCGTAACATATTGCCGTTAAGCATCTTTCCCCTCTCGTCGGGGTGGTTTCGCCTCCACACCCCCCGATAAGTAGAGGGGATTTTTTTATTCAACGCCCGGGAGACCCACGCCTATGGACTATCAAGCAATCCGCCAGCGCCTCGACGAGGAGCTTTATTCCAAGGTCGACACCGAGATCTCCTCCTCCGAGAGAGAGCAGTACGAGGGCAGGCTGGCCGAGTGGGAGGCGCGCTACCAGGCCCAGCGCTCGATCAAGGGGTTGATGACCACCGGCGTGACCGACCCGGAGATGATCCCCCTGGAAGACCCCTTCCCAGGCTGCGCCGACTACGGCGTCCCCATCGAGCAGTCAATCATCCAGGAGCTGGTCCCCAACGTGATGTCCGCGAGCCTGGGGATGCGGCCCTACACCGAGACCACCCGGATCGACGAGCGGGGCGCCCAGCCCGCCGGGTACGTCGATGATTTCCTGACCTATATGATGGACCGGGCGAACATCCGCTCCATCCGCCGCAAGACCCTCCTGACCGCCTACAAGTTCGGCGAGGCAGTAGAGAAGCTCATTATCGAGCCGAAAACGCGCACCGTGACCGAGATGCGCACCTACCTGACCCGGGGCAAGGGCAAGGGCCGCAAAGTTCTTATGGGGCCGAATAGCGAACCCCTGGAGGTGCGTGAGGGCGAGGATCTGCTGCTGCTGATGCTCACCCAGGTGCAGGGCGAGGATCCCCGCAGCCAGTTCTTCCGCTACTGCTCCCGGCCGGAAAGCCAGGGTGGGCTTGGCCTCGACGAGCACGCCGCCCTGGAGGCCGCCGGCATCGAGGTCAGCAAGGACGGCGAGACCTGGGTCCGGATGGCACCGCTGGAGCAGCTGGGGGGCGAGGACCAGCCGCCCGTTGCGAACTGGGACCGGGCCGAGCGGTACGAGGTCAACGACGTGGAGGTCACCGAGGAGATACTGATCAACAAGTGGCCCCAGGTGGTCAACGTCCATCCCAGAGACTTCCTGTGGCCCAGCGGCGTCGAGACTAACAACCTGATGGACTTCTGGATCGCCCACCGCTACCGGGTGACGCTGGAGTGGCTGCTGGAACGGGTTGGGGACGGCCACGGCGAAGGTTTCTACGCCGATACCGTCGACCATATCGTCTCGCTCTACAAGGAGCGCAAGGCCGACGAGGACAAGGTGGATGACCGCCTGCCGGAAGTCTACGAGGTTTACGATCGATTCGTGATCAACAACACCGACGAGGACGCCGAGGACTACCTGCGGGAGACCGAGATCGTGGCCTGGTTCTGCCCGGAGGGCGGCGAGAGCAAGCTGCTGGGCTGGATGACCAACCCCGCCGCCCGGTTCAAGGCGGAGCACATCAGACCCTTCTTTTTATATCAAGTAAAGCCGGAAAACAACCGCTTCCACGGCCTGAGCGTCCCCGAGACCTGTACCGGCACCCGCAATATGCTCGACTGGTTGAGTAACAACGAACTCAACTACCAGGCCAAGTATAAGTTCCCCCCGCTGCTGCAAAGTCCCAATGCCTTCGCCCACGAGCAGAACCAGTCCGAGGGCCTGGGCGAGCGGTGGATCCTGGGGGCGGGGGAGACGATTCAGTACCTCGCCTCGCCGCCGAGCATCCGAGGCGGCTTCGATATGCACGAAATGCTGATCCGGACCCTGCGGATTATGTGGGGTTCTAACGAGCAGATGAGCGGGCATATGACCAAGACCGACTCCGGCACCGCCACCGAGGCGCAGATGCTGGCGCAGAAAGGGGCCCAGATGTTCCAGGACACCGTGGAGAGCATCTCCCAGATCGCCGATCAGCAGTACGAGTATATGAAGAATTTTTATTTGTTTAGCGACATCCGCGATCTCCAGATCCCCACCGGGGACCGCCGGCAGCCCGACGCCCGCGCCATCGCCGTCACCCGGGAGATGCTGGAAGGCCCGATGGTAATCAGGTCCCGGCGGGTACTGACGGAACAGGAACGGGTGACCAAGATCCAGGCTTACCAGATGATCCTCCAGTTTTTAGGCAACGTCCAGAGCCCGCTGCTGCAGAACGTCAAATTTATGACCCAGATAGGCGAGAACCTGATCGACGCGCTGAACCTCGAACACCTCGACGTGCCGACCCCCGAGGAGATGCAGGAGGAGGCCGCGGCAATCCAGAAGAGAGCCCAGGAGATGGAGGTCGAGCAGCGATATATGAAGGCCCTGGAGCAGGAGAAGAACAAGGGGGCAAGGGATCAGATACGCAGCTTCCTGGAACAGCACGGCCCCGGGGCGGTAGGCGGCGGGATGCCGGGCGGCGGCCAGCCCCCGCCCCCGGGCGGCGGAGGAATGCCGGGAGTGGGGATGTAATGGACTCGAAGCAGATGCAGCGTTACCTCGACCTCGATCGGGAGTTCGGCGCATTGGACCCGGCCGCCGAGAAGGCTTTGGCGCAGAGTGTCCGGAATGCCTTGGATGGCGAAGTGCTGAGGCGGATCGAGTACCAGGCGCTCAAGACGGCCTACGAGCAGAGCCAGCGGGTGCTGAGACAATACTCGACCAACGGCGAGAAGGAGTGCCACGTCTCGGCGATGAAGGCGGCGCTGGAGCTGGCCGCGTGGCCGGAGATGTTCACCAAGCAGGCGCTCGATAAGCCGCCGGCAAAGCCATACGAATCACACTGGAGAAAACGCAGATAGACATCGACGCGGAGTGGAGCAGTCAGGCAGCTCGTCGGCCTCATACGCCGAAGGTCGCTGGTTCGAATCCAGCCTCCGCCACTCGTCTCTCAACCGGCTGTCGTGGCCGGGGCGGGACGTAAAACCGAAAACCGCAACGTAAAAGCGGGAGGATGTAATGGCCGAAGAAAGAGAAATCCTGGATGACCAGGTATCTGGCGAGAGCCAGATCAACGATGCCGAAGGCGCCGGCCTGGAGGCCGAAGCCGCCGAAGGCGTCGCCGCGGCGGAAGGGGGTGGCTCCCTGGAGGCCGACGTAGAGGGGGGTGAGGGGCAGGTGGCCGAAGAAGAGGAGACCGACGAGCGGGGCGTACCTATACGCAACCGGATCGCCGAGCTGCAGCGCAAGCTGGAGAAGCAGGCCGAGCGGCAGGAAGCGCTCGAGCAGCAGCTCCTCGAAGCAAGGCAGAAAAAACAGCAAGAACAAAGCGAAAAGGAGGTCAACGACCCCACAAATATCTT
>PWXJ01000172.1 GCA_003561965.1 PVC group bacterium | reverse complement strand
TTCTCCAGGGCCCGGGCCGGGAGGAGGACGATGTAGGCCGGGATGAAGAGAACGGTCCAGAGCCAGGCGACCATCACCCCGAGGGCGACGTAGAGGCCGAAGACCTGGACCGGGGGGATCGGGGCCAGGGCCAGGGAGGCGAAGCCGACCGTGGTGGTCAGCGAGGTGTAGAGCATCGGGGTGAAGAGGGTAGACATCACCTCCCGAACCGTCTCCGCCCGGCCGGCGGCGGGCCGGTGGCGGTCGAAGAAGTCGGAGAGGATGTGGACGGCGTCGAGGACGGCGATCGGCATAATGAAGATCGGGATCATCGAGGACATTATGTGGACGGTCCTCCCGGTGATCACCAGCAGGCTCATCGTGGTGATCACCGCCACCAGGGCGACGATCAGGGGCGAGACGATCATCACCAGCTTCCGGAAGAAGAACAACAGTAGAAGAAAGATGATCAGCATCGCCGCCGGGGCGGCGATGGCCATCTGCCGGAACATCTCGACCCCGAAGGTGTCCTGGGCCACCGGGAGGCCGGTGATGTGGTACTCCTCCTCCCCGGTGAAGCCGGCGATCTTCCCCCGCAGCTCCCGGGCCACGCGGTAGCTGACATCCTTGGAGGTGAGCGGGAGGTAGATCGCCACCGCCTGGCCGTCGGCGGAGAGGAGGGTGTCCCGGAGGAAGGGGATCCGCTCGGCCTGGGCCCGGATCTCCCGGGCGGCCTCGCGGGTTTCCGGCGGCTCCGGCATCAGCCAGCGGAAGCTGACCGTCCCCGGGGCGACCTGCTCGATCCGCTCCACGGTCGAGGGGGCGATCAGGTCGATCTCGATCACGCCCTCGTACTCGCCCGGCCGCTCTTGAGAGGGCCAGCGGAGAGTCCGGGCGAACTCGGTCAGCCGGTAGACCTTATCCAGGGAGTCCGGGTTGAAGACCCCGTCGGGGTCGGTCCGGTTGACCACCCCGAGGACCACCAGCTCGTGGAGGTCCATCTCCCGCCGCATCCGGTTGTGGAAGACCCGGACCGGCTCGTCGGCCGGGAGCATATTCTCGGGGTCGGTATCGACCCGGAGGGGATGGAGGAAGGGCAGGAGGTCCGGCCGGAGGCTGGGCAGCCCGGCCAGAAGGGCCAGGACCAGGGTGACGGCGATCATCCCCCCGGTCACCAGTCTCGGCCGCCGGAGGGCGAAACCGACCATCGAATCCCCGATCTTCATCCTGAATTCTCCGCTGTCAGACCAGCTGGGATAGAAAGGTCGCCGCCGGGACGATCACCGGCCGCTTCCGTTGGAAGCAGTCCTCCCCGACGTAATCCAGGTCGAAGACCACCTGGAAGGCGTGGTCCGCCCCGGTCGCTTTCTGGAAATATGCCAGGTTGCCGCCGATCCCGGAACGGGAGGATAACTTTACCTCGACCAGGAACCACGGTTTGCCGTTACGGGAGACCAGGAAATCGACCTCGCGCTTCTCCTTGTCCCGGAAAAACCAGAGCCCGTACTCCCCCAGTCCCCGGTCGGTCCAGTAGTGGACCGCCTTCAAGAGGTGGGAGGCGACCAGGTTCTCCGCCCGGCGGCCCTCGTCGTCAACGTCGACCCAGTCCCAGAGATAGGTTTTCGGCTCCTTGAGCAGGGAACGGGGGACGTTCTTCGACCAGGGCTGGATGGTGAAGCAGTAGAAAAAACCTTCCAGGGTCCGGATCCAGCGGCGGACGGTGGCCGAGGAGACGTTGATCCTCCCGGCGATCCGGGTGTAATTGGTCAGCCGGCCGGACTGGTTTTTCAAAACTTCCCCCAGGATCTCCATCTGGCCCAGTTCCTGGATCCGGCTCAGGTCCCGGATATCCTCCTTCATCAGCTGGACCCGCCGCAGCTTCCTCCACCGATTGAGAAACCGGGGATCGTCCTTGAGGAAAGGCTCGGGAAAACCCCCGTTCTTCAGCAGCTTCTCCAGATCGCCCCGGCGGCCGGGGGACGGCGGGGAGATCTCCCTTTCCGGCAGGTCGACCCGCCCCAGTTCGGCCAGGGACAGCTGGTGCATCCGGTAGGAGAAGTACCTCCCCATCAGGCTGTCGCCGCCCTTGCGGTAGACATCGAGGCGGGAACTGCCGGTGACGATGATCCGGACCCGTCCTTTGTGGGTGTCGTAGAATCCCTTGAGGAAGGTCTTCCACTTCCCGTACTTGTGGATCTCATCGAAGACCAGCACCGGGGGGCGGGCCGCCAGCCGGTCGAGGCCGGCGTAACCGGCCACGCCGGCCACCCCGGAGAGGATGACCTTCCGGTGGTCCAGGTTATCCCAGTTCAAATAGGTGAAATCGTCGTTAAGTTCGGCCGCCATCAGGCTGACCGTGGTCTTGCCCGCCTGCCGGGGGCCGACCAGGAAGATCATCTGTCCGCAGCTGTCCAGATGCTCACGGATCAGGGATAGGTAAAGCCTCTTCATAACCGGGCCGGATGTTTACGACCAATTTAATATCAATTTCAATATAGTCAAGACCAATTTAACACATACATTAAAATAGTCAAATAGCGACCGCCGAATAAAAAAAGCAAAGGCGCGGAGAAAGCGGATAATAATATTCCTCCGCGTCCTCCGCGCCGCGGTGAATCTCTAAACCGAGGTGATCCCGGTCAGGGTGGCGATCATCACCGCCTTGATGGTGTGCATCCGGTTCTCGGCCTGGTCGAAGACGGCGGAGTTTTCGCTCTCGAAGACCCCCTCGGAGGCCTCGCAGATCTCCGGGTGCTCACGCGAGAGTTCGGTGTCCTTGTTGTGAAAGCAGGGCAGGCAGTGGAGGAAGATCCAGTCCTTCCGGCCGGTCTTCTCGACCAGGGCGGCGTCGACCCGGTAGGGGGAGAGCAGCCGGATCCTCTCCTTCAGCGCCCCCTCCTCACCCATCGAGGCCCAGACGTCGGTATAGACGACTTCGGCACCGGCCACCCCGGCGGCGGGGTCGGAGGTGACGGTCACCTTCCCTCCCCGCTCCCCGGCCGAACTCCGGGCCTCGGCGACCAGCTCATCGCCGGGGAAGAGTTCTTCCGGGGCGACGATCCGGATGTCCATCCCCATTTTGACCCCGGCCAGCATCAGGGAGTTGGCCACGTTGTTCCGGCCGTCGCCGACGTAGGCCAGAGAGATCCCCTGCAGCCTCTCCTTCCGCTCCCGGACGGTCATCAGGTCGGCCAGGGCCTGGGTGGGGTGGAAGCGGTCGGTGAGCCCGTTCCAGACCGGGACCCCGGCGCACCGGCCCAGTTCCTCGGCGGTCCGGTGCTCGAACCCCCGGAACTGGAT
>PWXJ01000309.1 GCA_003561965.1 PVC group bacterium | reverse complement strand
CTATCTCCGGTTCGGACCAGCCGGAATTACCCCCTTCTCTGCTCGGTTATCTCCGGGTGGAGAACCCCGAGCGGATGATCCGGGACCTGGAGGCTTTTCTGGCGGGGGTGGATCTGCCGCTCCCGGTCGGGGGAATTATCCGGATGGGTCTGGGGGAGCTGATCGCCAACCCCGGTCTATCCGGCGTTGACCTCTCCAGGCCCCTGATTCTGGCCGGCTTCCGGCCGGACCGCCCCGACGCCTGGGCGGTCTCGCTGGGCCTGCCCGCCCCGGAGGCTTATTTCCGGACCCTGGCCCGGAACCGGGAGGTGAAATTCCGGGACGAGCCGACGGGGCTCCGGGTCTATTCCAGCCGGGCCAGGGTATTCGACGCCGAAGCTTTTCAAGCCGCCGCCCCGGAAGAGAGGATTGACGTCGATTCCTTCTACCGCTCCGAGGAGCAGACCCTGGCGGTGGCGGCGGCGGCGAAGCGGGCCTGGATTTCGCTCGATCCGGGGCTGATCGGCGAAGTCGCTTCCCTCGCGCCCGCCGACTTCCCCGTCCCGGTAGACGGGAACCTGGCGGTCGCTTTGAGGATCCCGCCGCTGCTGGAAATTGCCGAGGAGGCGATGGAAGATTTGCTGGAGTCGCCGGTTCTGGATGGGCCCGCGGCCGCCTCCCCCTTCGGTCCCCGGGCCGCCCGGGATCTGAACCGGGCCTACCTCGAACTACTCCTCGATTACGGCCGCCAGATCGAGAATTTCTTTTTCGGCCTGACCCTGGACGGTTCCGGCCTGAATCTGGAAGAGGTCTTCCAGGCCCGGCCGGATTCACCCCTGGCCGGTTTCTTCGCCGCCCAGAAACCGGGGGAACTTTCCCCGGCCCGGTTCCTCGACCCCTCCCCCTGGCTGGTCGTCGCCGGGCGGATCGAGAAGCCGGAGATGCTCCTGGAAGTCTATCGCCGCTTCTTCGGCGTATTCCAGGAGATGATGGCGGAAATCGGAGAAAACGGTACCGGAGGCGAGGCCCCCGGTCGTCTGGCCGGAATCTGGGAGAGCCAGTTTGCCCTGATCGAGGACTATTTCAACCGGGTAGCCGGGGAGGGCTTCGCCCTCTCGATCTCCTCCCCACCCGGGGTATTCATCTCGATGGTCTCCCTGGGGGAGATCAGGGACCGGGAAGCCTGGCGGGATTACGTCAGAAAGAGTTTTCTCGAGAGCCGGGATTTCCTGATTGATTTCTATCAGGCCCTTGGAGTTACCCTGGACGTTTCCGGGGTCGAGAACCCGGAAATCTTCCGCGAAACCGAGATCTTCACCACCCGGATGAAATTTGATTTTGACAGGATGTCCCGGGCCGGGATGGTTCTCGCTGAGGCGGATCAACTCCCGGCCCCGATCAAGGAACCCCTGGTCATCCGGATGGCCGACGCCGACTCGCTGGCCGTGACCGAATTCTCCTGGGGCGGCGAGCCCGATCTCACTGGCCGGCTGGACCAAATTGCCGCCGGGAAGAGTTCCTTCGATACCTCCCGGCTGGGCCCCCGCCGGGGGGAGGTCAACGGGGTGATCTACTTCTCCCTCAACCGCTACCTGAAGGATTTTCTTAAGCCGCTTCGGGAAAATATGGAATCGGGAGAAGAATCCGGCATTGACCCGGGTCATCTGACCGCCTTGGGGGATCTTGATCTGCCGGTGATTTTTTATCTCACGATTGAAGACCGCGAGCTGAAAGCCGCCACCGAAATCCCCATCGAAAGAATCCGGGCGGTTAAGGCGGCTATTGAAACTCTGGAAGCCGGGAAGTGATCGGCGAAAAAGGAGGATGAGATGAGAAAGTCCAGGCGAAAAACCGTCGCCGCCCGGCGGCTGGTACTGGTTGCGATTTTAACCCTGGCGGTTCCGGCCGCCGGCTGCGGGAGGGAGAATGACAACCAAACCCCCGCCGACGAAGCTCCGGTCGAGGTTTCCCTCCCGTCCCCGGCCACCCGGGGCGAGGTCTCGCTCGAGGAGGCGATCCAGGCCCGTCGTTCGGTCCGGTCGTTTACTTCCCGCCGGCTGACCCGGGAAGAGGTGTCGCAGCTGCTCTGGGCGGCGGGGGGCCGGACGATCGACGGGGTGACCGGGCCGACCCGTTCCTACCCCTCGGCGGGAGGGATCTATTCCCTCTCCATTCTCCTGGCCGCCGGCGAGGTCGAGGGGATTTCCCCGGGGGTCTACCGTTACGACTGGAGGGAAAACTCCCTCCGGCTGATCCGATCCGGCGATCCCCGTTCCGACCTGGCCCGGGCCGCCCTCGGGCAGGGGGCCGTCCGGCGGGCCCCGGCCTCGATCGTCATCGTCGGGGATGTCCAGAGGACGGCGGCCCGCTACGGGGAGCGGGGGAGGGACCGGTACATATCGATGGATACCGGCCACTCCGGCCAGAACGTCTCCCTCCAGGCCCAGGCTCTCGGCCTCGGCTCGGTGATCATCGGCGCCTTCCGGGACGAGGCGGTGAAGGAAGTCCTGGGGATCGAGCGGGAGACCCCGCTCTACATCATCCCGGTCGGCGAACCCGCCTCCTGATCCGCGCGCGGGTCGTTCCGGCCGAGGGGTGGCTGCCGGAGCGAGGGGGTGACAATCAGACAGCCAACGGGGAGAATACCTCCCCCGTGGACAATAGATGAATAGCGGAGGAGGGACTCGAACCCCCGACACGCGGATTATGATTCCGCTGCTCTAACCGGCTGAGCTACTCCGCCAGGAAGACGTGAATCGAGGTTATACTATAAAATGCCGAGTGGGACTTCAATAACTATTACCGGGAGCGGATTATGAAAATGACGCTGAAGGAGATCGCGGATAAGGTCGGCGGGGAAGTGATCGGAGATCCTTCGCCGGCCGTGGAAACCATCACCGGTCTGGAGAACGCGGGGGAGGGGGGGCTGGTCTGGATCGAGAAACGGAGGCAACTCAAGGCGGCCGAGGAGTCAGTGGCGGCGGCGGTGATCGTCCCCTTGAATATCGATTCCTCCTCCAAGCCCCTGGTCCGGGTGGAGAACCCCCGCCTGGCCTTTGCCGTCCTGGCCGGGATCTTCTTCCCCCCCCGGAGTTTCCCGCCGGGGGTCTCGCCCGAAGCCACCGTCAGCCCGTCCGCCCGGATCGGGGAGGGGGTGAGTATCCAGCCCCGGGCGGTGATCGAGGACGGGGCGGTGATCGGGGACCGGTCGGTGATCGGGGCGGGTTCTTTTATCGGGCTCAACTCCCGGATCGGCGCCGATACCCGGCTCTACCCCAACGTGGTCGTCAACGAGAACAACGTGATCGGCGACCGCTGTATCGTCCACTCCGGGGCGGTGATCGGGGGCGACGGCTTCGGCTACGTGGCCGACCGCGATGGCCGTCACGTGAAGATCCCCCAGGTCGGCCGGGTGGTGATCGGGGACGACGTCGAGATCGGCTGCAACACCACCATCGACCGCGGCACCTTCGGCGACACGACCATTAAGCGGGGCGTGAAGATCGACAACCTGGTCCAGATCGCCCACAACGACGAGATCGGCGAGGATACCGTCCTCTGCGCCCAGGTCGGGATCAGCGGGTCGGTCAAGGTGGGAAAGGGGGTGATGATGGCCGGGCAGGTCGGGATCGCCGACCACGTCGAGATCGGCGATCGGGTGCTCCTGGCCGGACAGTCCGGGATCGCCGCCAAGAAGAAAGTCGCCCCCGGTCAGATCCTTCTCGGCTCGCCGGCCCGGCCCCTCCGCGAGGCCAAAAAGCTCCACGCCTGGGAATCCCGGATGGTCAAGAAACTCCTGGCCGGGGAGGAATAATAGAAAATAAAAAAGAATAAAACCTCTCCTCCTTCCGACTGTCAG
Source organism: PVC group bacterium (assembly GCA_003561965.1). GTDB lineage: Bacteria > Auribacterota > Erginobacteria > Erginobacterales > Erginobacteraceae > Erginobacter. The sequence goes on along the minus strand of PWXJ01000309.1, from coordinate 8,526 downwards.
TTAAAGGACAACCTCCGGCCGCGTCCGCGGTCGGGCAAAAAAGGAGGGAGAGAGATGCAGACGTTAACCCTGTCGTTCGAGATCGGGGAGAAGATGCTGACCCTGAAGCGGGAGCTGAAACCGGGGGAGGACGCCGCCGCCGCCGTCAGCCGGCTCCTGCAGGAGGTCGAGGGGGTGGAGGACCCCGGAAAGGCTACCGCCGCTCAGCTCCGGGCCCTCTACGCCCGGGCCTCCGCGGCCGGCTGGTCCAAGGAGCAGGTCAAAGAATACCTGGAGGAGAAGCTGGGGACCTCGCTCCCCGCCGAGATCGTCGGCACGGCCGACCGCAGGGAGTTCTCCCGGCTGATCAACCAGGTTTACGCCCCCGAGGTCCCCGGCAAGGCCACCGCCTCCCAGATGCGGGTCCTCTGGGCCAAGGCTCTGAGCAAGGGCTGGGATCGGGACCGGGTCCGGGGTTTCCTCGAGGAAAAAGTCGGAGCCGGCCGCGACGAGAAAATCATCGGCTGTGTCGACCAGGCCCTGGTCGCCTCCGCCATCCGGGCCCTCGAGGCCGCCTGAAATAATTCCGGGGACAGGATACTTAATACCGCCGAAACTTTACCTAAGGTATCCGACCGCGGGGGAATTAAGTATCCTGTTCCCGGAATACCCGGTGTTCCAGGCAGGGCATCGCCCGCCGGATCTCGTCCTGCCGTTCCAGGTCGAGGCCGGCGACGGCGACGCCCTCGCCTTCGGGGATTTCGGCCAGGATTTCTCCCCAGGGGTCGACGATCAGGCTGTGGCCGTGGGTCCGCCGCCCGCCGGGGTGGCCCCCGGTCTGGGCCGGGGCGACCATAAAGACCTGGTTCTCGATCGCCCGGGCCCGGACCAGGATCTCCCAGTGGGCCCGGCCGCTTCGGGCGGTGAAGGCGGCGGGGGCGAAGACGATCCGGGCGCCCAGTTCGGCCAGCCGCCGGTAGAGTTCGGGGAACCGCAGGTCGTAACAGATCGAGAACCCCATCTTTCCCAGGAGGGTCTCCGCGGTCACCGCCTCCCGGCCGGGCAGCATCCGTTCCGATTCCCGGTGGCTTTCTCCTCCAGGTACGTCGACGTCGAAGAGGTGGATCTTTCGGTAGGCGGCCGCCACCCTTCCCCTGGGGTCGATCAGGAGCGAGGTATTGTGGACCTTGCTCGATCGCGGGGCGGCCTCGGGGAAGCTCCCGGCCAGGAGGTAGATCCCCTCGGCGGCCGCCGTCTTCCGGGCCCAGGCCGCCACCGGGCCGTCCGTCCGCTCCCCGACGATCGGCTCCCGGTCGTTCTTCCGCATCCGGGAGAAATTTTCCGGCAGGGCCACCAGTTCGGCCCCGGCCGCCGCCGCCTGTCCGACCAGTTCCCCCGCCCGCTTCAGGTTCCCGTCCCGGTCGTCGCCGGAGTTCATCTGAACCACCGCGCAGTTGACTGTCGGCGGGGTGTCCTTTTCCCGTTTCTCCAGCCGCTCGCTCATCTCTCCTTCTCCAGTCTCAGTTTTTCCTTTCGCCGCCGGAATTCTTTCCTCAGGGCCGATTCCTTGCCGGCGGCTTTTTCCAGCCGGCGGTGGATGGCCCCGACTTCCTCCCGGGAGATCTTCAGCGGTTCCCGTCCGAAGACCCTCTTTCCCCCCGAGACCAGACCCAGGGTCTCGACGGCGAAGAACAGCGGCAGGGCGCAGAACAGCCTCAGATCCCGCTCTCCGGCCGGGATGGCCAGGGTGTAGTCCAGCCCCCGGTCGAGGCGGGGGAGGGCGAGCCGGACCAGGGTCTCCACCACCGGCCTCCCCCGGGGGTCGGAAGGCTCGGCGATCAGTTCATCCAGGGTGACCCCGGCCTCCTCGAGGAGCGACCGGGGGAGGTAGCTGACCCCCCGGGAGATGTCGTCGGTCACCCCCTTGATGATATTGGTCAACTGCAGACCGAGCCCGAAATCGATCCCGGCCGGACCGAGTCGTACCTCGATCTCCGGGGTGATCGAGGGGCGGTCGAGGCTGAAGAGGGAGGTGAGCATCAACCCGACCGTCCCGGCGACGTAGAAACAGTATTCCTCCAGTTCCCCGACCGTGGCCAGCCGCAGCCCCTCCGCCGTCTCTTCCCGCCGGACGGTTTCGGCCATCCCGGAGGCCATCAGGGAGGCCGGCCCCCGGATCGCCTCCCGGACCTCCGGGGGAAAACGGTGATAGACCGCCAGGACATCATCCGCCCGCCGGCAGAGTTCCGGTTCGTCCCCGGGGAAGTCCTCTTCCGGGAAGGCTTCCCCGATCGCCCGGCAGCATCCCTGCCGGAGATCGGGGTCGAAGAGCTCCCGCCAGGCCCGCTCCAGCAGTTCCGCCCGCCGGGCGGCGGGGATATCGGTGGTATCTTCCACCGTGTCGAGGATCCGGCAGATCAGGTAGGCGACCCCGACCCGGTCCCGGAGGGGGTCGTTCAGCAGTTCGATCCCCAGGGCGAAGGTCCGGCTGACCCGGGGCAGAACCCCCCGGCAGTAGGCGATCTGTCTGTCCGGGTTATCCATACCCGCATTATAATTATTCCGCAAGAATGGTCAAGCAAACCGCCGGACGGTGGTGCTATAGTGGGCCGTCATCAAGGGACCACTGACCGGGTACCGGGGTGAATCCGCCCGTGAAAGACGAGACCAGAAAGGTTTACCAGGAACGGATCCTCAGGGTGCTGACCTACATCCAGCGCCATCTCGACGAGCCCCTGGATCTGAACGAACTGGCGGCGATCGCTTATTTCTCCCCCTTTCATTTCCACCGGATCTTCCGCGGCCTGGTCGGGGAGTCGCTGATGGATCACATCCGGAGGCTCCGGCTGGAGCGGGCGGTCCACCGGTTGAGGACCACCGGCCGCTCGATCCTGGATATCGCCCTCGAGGCGGGCTACGAAACCCACGAATCATTCACCCGGGCCTTCCGTTCCCAGTTCGGCCTGGCCCCTTCCAGCGCGCGGGAGGGGGTCCGTCTGACCGGGCCGGAAGGTCACCGCTCCGGGATCCACTACCAACCCCGGGGCGAAATACCGAAGTTCAAACCGCTAACCCAAGGAGGCGCGGTGATGGATGTGAAAATAGTCAAGCGTCAACCGGCCAGGGTCGCCTACGTCCGGCACGTCGGCCCTTATCAAGAGTGCGAGGAGGCCTGGCACAAGCTCTGTGCCTGGGCCGGACCCCGGGGGATTCTCAAACCCGGGGCGGTGATGATCGGGATCTCTTACGACGACCCCGAGGTCACCCCGCCGGAGAAGATCCGCTACGACGCCTGTGTCACCGTTGACGGGCCGGTCGAACCGGAAGGGGAGGTCGGTGTCCAGACCCTGAAGGGCGGGGATTACGCGATGACGGTCCACCAGGGGCCCTACGAGAAGCTGATCGAGACCTACAACCGGATCTTCGGGGAGTGGGCACCCAGGTCCGGGCGGGTGGTCAGTTCCGACCCCTGCCTGGAGGTCTACCTCAACGACCCCCACCGGACCGAGCCCGACCGGCTCCGGACCGAGATCTACGTCCCCCTGGAAAGTTAACCCTCTCGTAACCAAATGGCACAGTGGCCGGCCCGCCCCCTGCTGGTGTGGTAAAGTGACACATCGCGGCCGCCCCGGGGGGCGGGCTTGTCGTATGGTTTGTTGGTGTAATATCCTTCAGTACAAATACTAGTGACAAAAAACGCATCCCTTTGCCTCCTGGCACGGGTTATGCATTAATTAAAAGCGCAAGTGGTAACAAGCAAAACCCAACCGGAAAGCCGAAGGAGGTGAAAGTTATGAGACTGATCAGGTATCGTCCGAGACCTGAGCTGGATCCTTTTTCCTGGCTCAGCGGGTTCCGCGATGACCTCGACCAGTTCTTCGAGCGGAAACTGGCCCCCTGGCAGGCCTCGGAAGGGGAACTGCTGGAAGGGGCCTGGTCTCCGATGGTCGATGTCTGCGAGGACAAGGACAACGTCCTGGTCCGGGCCGACCTGCCCGGCCTGAACAAGGAGGAGATCGACCTCTCCATCCTCGGCAACACCCTGACCATCAAGGGGGAGAAGAAGAGCGAGACCGAGGTCGACGAGGAGAACTACCACCGGGTCGAGAGGAGCTACGGCCTCTTCCAGAGAACGGTGGAGCTTCCTTCCGATGTCGATCAGGACAAGGTCGATGCCTCCTACAAGGACGGCGTCCTCGAGGTGAAACTCCCCAAGAAAGAAGCGGTCAAGGGCAAGAAGATCTCCATCAAGGCCGGGGAGCAGGGGAGCAAGAAAGGCAAAGGGGGTGAGAAGAAATGAGGACGGAACAGGAAAGACCCGCCCGGTATATCGAGCCGAGGGTCAACATCTTCGAGGAAGAGAAGAGGATCGTCCTCCAGGCCGAGCTGCCGGGGGTGAGCCGCGAAAACCTCGACATCGATATCGAGGGCGACCGGCTGACCATTACCGGCCGGCGCACGCCCGAGGACGAGAGAGTGACGATGGTTTACGGCGAGCGGTGTCCCTACGATTTCCGCCGGACCTTCGTCCTCGGCAACGTGATCGACCGGGATAAGGTCAACGCCAACCTGAAAGACGGAGTCCTCGAGCTGGTCCTGGGCAAGATCGCCAAGCCCCGGGCCCGGAAGATCGAGATCAAGGCGGGATAATTACCCCCGGCCTCCCCCCCAGGCCGGCTCCCGCCGAGCGCCCCGGTGTAAAAACCGGGGCGCTTTTTTTTCGGAATCCTTTCCGCCGGGGAGATACCGGTTATCACTGGTATTTATCTGCCCGGAAGAGTAAGCTGGCCGGGATATGAAGGTTGAACCGGAGTCTGTCGACCTGGCCTGTTGTTCCGTTTTTCCGGTCTACGCCGGCGCCATCCGATCCGCTGACGGTGGTGCAGGGGGATTGGGACGATGAGCGGAATCGCCCGGTTCCGGTTTTACGGGAGTCTCAACGACTTTCTTCCCCCGGACCGGAGGAGGCGCCCGGTGGTCTATGATTTTTCCGGGAACCCCGCGGTCAAGGACGCGATCGAGGCCCTCGGCGTCCCCCACCCGGAAGTCGATCTGATCGTGACCGGGGGGAGATCGGTGGGATTCGATCACCGGATTACCCCGGGGGAGCGGCTGGCCGTCTCCCCCGCCTTCGCCTCCCTCGACCTCGCCGGTCTCCGCCGCCTCCAACCTCCCCCGGCCCGGAGGCCGGAGTTCGTCCTCGACGTCCACCTCGGCAAGCTGGCCCGTGATCTGCGGATGCTCGGCTTCGACTGCCTCTACCGCAACGACTACGCCGACCGGGAGATCATCCGGATCTCGCTGAGGGACGACCGGACCATCCTGACCCGGGATCGGGGCCTGCTGAAGAATTCCCTGGTCCGCCGCGGCCGCTGGATCCGGTCGGAACAACCGGAAGATCAGGTCCGGGAGGTGCTGGAGTGGTTCGATCTCCGGCGAAAGGTCAGTCCCTTCAGCCGCTGTATGGCCTGTAACGGTTCCCTCGAGGATGTCTCCCGGGAAGAGGTCCTCGACCGGCTCCCCCCGCGGACCCGGAAGGAGCACGACCGTTTTCGGATCTGCCGGGGCTGTGGAAAGGTCTACTGGCCCGGCTCCCACCACCGGGCGATGACAGGCCTCATCAGCAGCCTGGTGAAATAATTTTCCCCGGCTCTCCGGTTTCAGAGGTGGGTGGATTCGATGGCGGAGATTACCCCGTCCACCGACAGTTCCAGCCGGTCCTCGAGGTTGGAGACCGCCCGGTCGAGGGATTTTCCGTCGAAGGCGAGGAAGACGAAGGCGTAGCGGGCCCGCCGGTGATCGTTCTGAAAATCGCACTCGGCGACGGCCAGGTGGGGTTGCTTGCCGAACCGGTCCCGGATGCCCCGGATCCGGTGCCGCTTCTCCTTCAGGGAGCGGCAGCCCGGGAGGTGAAAATCGACCACCAGCAGCCGGATCTTCATCTTATCCCCGCCCGGCGGGGCAGGCCCCTGAGGTAGTCGAAAAACCTGTCCCAGTGGAGAGAGTACTCGCGATGATGAGTCTCTCCGATCCGGACACCGCCCTGGATCTCCGGGGTGGTGACCATCCGGACTTCCAGCGTGCCGCTCTGGATAAAGACGTAGATGAAAGCGGCCAGGAGGAGCAGGAGAATGAGCTTTTTCATCGCAGGCGGTGGATCAGGAGCCCGGAGCGGAGCTTGGGCTCGAACCAGGTCGACTTCGGGGGCATAATCTCGCCCCGGTCGGCGATCGCCATCAGCTGCTCGATCGAGGTCGGGTGGAGGGCGAAAGCGACCGCCTCCCCCCCGTCGACCCGCCGGGCCAGCTCTTCCAGCCCCCGGATCCCGCCGACGAAGTCGATTCTCTTGTCCTTCCGGGGGTCGCCGATCTTCAAAATCGGCCCCAGGAGGTTGTCCTGGAGGATGGAGACGTCGAGGGATTTCACCGGGTCGTCTTCGGGGAAACTCCCCGGCCGGGCGGTCAACCGGTACCACCTCCCGGCCAGGTACATACCGAATTGGTGGAGCGCTTCGGGCCGGCAGGGACGGTTGTCCGGGGACTCCTCCACCCGGAATTTTTCCTTCACCCGTTCGATGAACTCCTCCGGGGCGAGACCGGCCAGGTCCTTGACCACCCGGTTGTAATCCATAATCCGCAGCTGGTCGTGGGGGAAGAGGACGGCCAGGAAAAAATTGTATTCCTCCTCCCCGGTGTGGTCCGGGTTGGCCGCCCGAAGCTTCTGTCCGGTGATGACCGCGGAGGCCGAACGGTGGTGGCCGTCGGCGACGTAGAGTTTCTCCATCCGGGAAAAGATTTCCCTGATCCGACCAATCCGGTCCGGTCCGGAGACCTTCCAGACCGTATGCCGGACCCCGTCGTCGGCGGTGAAGTCGTAGAGCGGGTCGGCGGCGGTCAGTTCTTCGGCCAGCCGGTTCATCTCCCGGTCCGCGCGGTAGGTGAGGAAGACCGGGCCGGTATTGGCGTCGAGGGTCTCGACGTGGCGGACCCGGTCGGCCTCCTTCTCGGCCCGGGTGTGTTCGTGCTTCTTGATCCGGTCGTTCTCGTAATCCTCGATCGAGGCGGCGGCGACCAGGCCGGTCTGGGAGTGTTCCCCCATCACCTGCCGGTAGAAGTAGAGGGCCGGTTCCGGGTCGTCGAAGAGCACCTCCTCCTCGACCAGCCGGTCGAGGTTTTCCCGCCCCCGGCGGTAGACCGCCTCGTCGTAGGGGTCGGTATCTTCCGGCAGGTCGATCTCCGGCTTGATTATGCGGAGAAAACTCCGGGGCCGGCCCCGGGCCAGCTGCCGGGCCTCGAGGGAGTTGAGGACGTCGTAGGGCGGGGAGGCGACCTCGGCCGCCAGGTCCTCCCGCGGCCGGAGGGCCTTGAACTCTCTGATCCTGACCATCTTGCTTCCTCCAGAAATTCCTGGTTACGGGCTGTCCTGTTCTTGTACTAAACTCCCGGCCGGGATTAAAGAAAAAGTCGGACGGCGGCGGCCGGGCATTATGATTGTCCGGATCGGCCCTCCCTGTTACTCTGACCCTATGAGCGATCGGGACATCTACTACATCGACGGCCGGTTCGTCCCGGCCGCCCGGGCGGTCCTCCCGGTCAACGACCTCGCGATCCTGCGGGGTTACGGGGTCTTCGACTTCATCCGGACCTACGGGGGGCGTCCCTTCCTGATCGAAGAGCACGTCGCCCGGCTGGAGCGTTCGGCCCGTCTGATCCGGCTCCCCTTTCCCTGGTCCTCCCGGGAGGTGATCGATATCGTCCGCCGGACCCTGGAGAAGAACCCCCGGAGGGAATCGAACATCCGGGTGATCGTGACCGGGGGGCCGAGCCCGGATTTTCTTACCCCCTCGGGACGGCCCCGGCTCCTGGTCCTGGTCAGTTCCCTGGAGCCTTTCCCCGGCTGGTGGTACGAACGGGGGGTGAGCGTGATCACCGTCCGGGGCCGGCGGGGAATCCCTTCCGCCAAGACCCTCAACTACCTCTCGAGCATCGTCTCCCTCGGGGAAGCGGCCGACCGGGGGGCGGTGGAGGCGATCCTGGTCGACCGGAAAGGCCGGGTCGGGGAAGGCCAGACCGCGACGGTCTTCGCCTGGCTGGGGGAGAAGCTGGTCACCAACCGGGATGGAGTCCTCCCCGGGGTGACCCGGGCGCTGGTCCTGGAACTGGCGGACTCCGTCTTCCCGGTCGAGGTCCGGGACTTCACCCGGGAGGAACTCCTCTCGGCCGGGGAGGTCTTCCTCACCGCCACCAACAAGGAACTGGTCCCGGTCGTGCTGATCGACGATACCCCGGTCGGCGCCGGCCGTCCCGGGGAACGGACCCGGAAGCTGATGACTCTCTTCCGGGACTACACCGCCCGCTTCGCCGCTGGACAGGAGAATTTTTGACGGGATAACAGGATTGACGGGATAGTATCAGTAGAGGTGGGGGTTTCTCTGTTGGTTAGACAACGATTGTTCATTCGCGAGGAATTTGTTGTTCTCCATTCGCCATTCTCAGTTCCGTAAACACTATCCTGTTGATCCTGTTATCCTGTCTAAAAAATCATTCT
>PWXJ01000240.1 GCA_003561965.1 PVC group bacterium | reverse complement strand
CTCGGATAAAAACTTTTTTCAACCCCCTGGATTATCTTTGCCTGATTCGATTTAAACTCATCAAGACCCTTCTGGGTAAGGACGATTACCGAGCTTGGCGGGTCGGTCAATTCCGATTAGGGGGAGAAGTCCACAAATGGATGTACGACCGGTATTCGTTGATTCGGTTGCTGCGGCGGGCGGGCTTTACGGATCCCGTCCCCAGAACCGCACTGGAGAGCGCAATCGATAATTGGGCCCAGTTCAATCTGGACATTGAAACCGACGGCACCGTTTACAAACCTGACTCTCTCTACCTGGAAGCGATTAAGCCGGGCATATGAATATACTTCATATCAATAAATTGGACGTAATCGGCGGCGCCGCCCGGGCTATGTATCGCCTCCACCAAGGGCTGAATGACCTGGGCCATCAATCCCAAGTGCTGGTCGGACATCAGGCCCTACGGGAACCCGGCATTGATTGCATCGACAAACAGGCCAGACCGTTCCGCACTCTGAAAGACAAGATATGGGACCGGATCAACAAGCGCCTGAAGAACCCCAGGGCGATATATAGGCTGTCGCGCCGAAATTCCTGGCACATTCCTCAAACTCCGGCTTTTCGGCAGGCAGATGTCGTGAACCTCCACAATGTGCGGGATGACTATCTCAACTTTCGCGCCCTGCCCGAGCTGGCCAGACGAAAACCGGTGGTCTGGACCCTCCACGATATGTGGCCTTTAACCGGCCACTGCGCTTACTCCTATGACTGCCAGCGCTGGCGCAGCGGCTGCTTCGAATGCCCCTTGCTCGAAGAGCCCGGACGGCAGATAGTCGAACCAGCACCAACACCCGTTGACCGCACTCGCACGGTATGGAGAGCCAAAAGGCGCGTCTACCAGGAAATACTATTACATATCGTCACGCCGTCCAAATGGTTACAGGATCTGGTTAAGCGGAGTATCCTGGCGGAGTCCGCTACCGTCCATCGCGTTCCCTATGGAGTAAATGTGGATATATTTCGCCCTCTCGATCGGGAGGTGGCCAGGAAAGCTCTCGATCTGCCGTTGGATGCTCGGGTGGTTTTAGGATGCGGGGTGAGGCAAGGCCGGAAAGGATTTTCTTACTTGTGGCAAGCTTTGGAAAAACTGCCGGAACGGGATTCTATTCTGCTACTGATAAGCGAAAGAGAGCCTGCTTTGGGTCGGAGCCCTGCACCATTTCCCATCCGGGAATTAAATCATTCGGGCGATGACCGGCTCCAGCGGATAGCCTTAACTGCCGCGGACCTTTTTGTCTTACCTAGCCTGGCCGATAATCTGCCTCTGGCATTGATCGAGTCTTTGGCTTGTGGAACTCCTGTCGTTGCTATTGATGTGGGAGGCGTACCCGAAATTGTACGGCATATGGAAACCGGCTACCTGGCCCGATATAAAGACGTCGATGACCTGTCCCGAGGTGTCCGAATGCTCCTCAATGACCACAGCACGCTGATCAAAATGAGTCGGAGATGCCGGGAAATCGCCGAATCGGAATACTCGTTGAAACGCCAAGTGAAGCGGTACCTGGAAATATATGAGCAAGCGATAAAATGCCGGCCCAGCTGAGATCGGGCTTCCTTTCCCCGTGAATCAACCTCAATGCCTGGATTAGTGATTGTGGATCAAAGTTAATGCGTTGCCCGACCTTACAAAAACTGCCCCCGCCGCCGGAAGGCAAAAGCGGATGGCCCTGGACCGAGGGAACCCCGCGGCTGCCGGAGAAGATGCCCGGCGGTTCTCCCTGGCCCAGGATCACCGTCTCGACGCCGAATTACAACTTCGAGGATTTTATCGAGGAGACCATCCGTTCGGTGCTCTTGCAGGGATACCCGGACCTGGAATACATAATTACCGACGACGGCTCGACGGACGGGAGCGCGGAGGTCATCCGCAAGTACGAACCCTGGCTCGCCCACTGGGAGACCCAGGAGAACCGGGGACAGTCCCACGCGATCAACCAGGGGTGGAGACGCGGCAGCGGGGATATTTTCGCCTACCTGAACTCGGACGACTGCCTGAAACCGGGCGCCCTGGCCGCGGTCGCCGGGGTTGTCAATCCGGCCGGGGGGCGGCACATCGTTTTCGGCGACTGCGACGTGGTTGATGAAAAAGGGAAGAAGATCGGTTACTGCCGGGGCCGGCTCCCGCGGCCCGGTGATTTACTGAAGTACTGGGAACACGACTTCACCATCCCCCAGCCGTCGGTCTTCTTCCACCGGGACGTACTCGAGCGGGTCGGCTATCTGGATGAAACTTTCCACTACGTTATGGATTACGACTACTGGGTTAGGGTCAGCGCCCATTACCCGTTCCACTATGTCAATCAAGCTTTAGCCATTATGCGGGACCATTCCCGGGCCAAAACCAGCACGGTGATGTACGAGTTGTTGGAGCCGGAATGGTTCAGAATCCTGAAGAAAAACCGGAAACGGCTTCCGCCGACTATCCGATTGAGATACTATCTGCTGGCCCGGAACTACAGGTCACGGGTTCTCCGGATAAACGCCTATGCCTGTCGGGAAAATCTTACTCTCCGGCAATTTCGCGGTAAGATCTTTCTCTCCCTGGGCGCCAACCCCTTCAATGTCTTCAACCACAAATATCTTTCCGCCCTCTTCCGGGCGCTCGCGGGACACTCCCGGGCAGATCAAGTTAAGCTCCTTGGGAAAAGGGGAAGACGCCGATCACCTTCGTTCAAGTAACCTGCGGATCAGGCCGCGCAGGCGTTCACCCACCACCGGGAAACTATATCTCTCCAAACAACGGCGCCGCCCGTCCAGTCCCAGGGAGCGCCGGAGTTCCGGACTGTCGATGAGGTCGGCGACCGCGCGGGCAAGTGCGGAAACATCACCCGGCGGCACGACTATTCCGCAGTCCTCCAGTACCTCGGGGAGATCGGAAATGGCGGAAGCGACCACCGGGATCCCCATCGCCATCGCGTCGAAGACCTTGGCCGGCATCTGGCCCTTGTTCGAAGGGAGGTCAAGCTGGGGTAAGACCGCTATCTCCACGGCGGCCAGGACCTCGCCCAGGCGTTCCTTGGCGAACGGAGGGCGGGCTTCCAGCAGGCCCCCATACCGGGAGTGAAGCGCCGCCACCTCCGGATCGCCGGGCGCCGCGCCCGCGATTAACACGCCCAGGTCCTTTCGCTTCAGTTCCGCGATCGCTTCCGTCAGGACATTGATCCCCTTGTGCGGCTTGGGGGAGCCCACGAAGCCGATCCATTTTTTCTCCGAATCCAGGCCGAGTCGCGCCCGGGCTT
>PWXJ01000092.1 GCA_003561965.1 PVC group bacterium | reverse complement strand
GCCGCCCCGAGCTTCACCTCCTCCGGCGAGAGGAGGTGGCCGACCCGCCGGCCCAGGGCCCGGTTGCCGATCTGGTCGTGGTTCTGGAGGCAGCCGACGAAACGGTTCCCGGAGAGCCCGGCCGCCGGCCGTCCGTGGCTCCGGCGGCGGTAGACGGAGTAGCGGCCGTCGTAGACCAGCCCCTCCTGAAGCGCCTTGGCCAGGTCGGCCAGCCGGCCGTAATCCCGGTAGTAGCCGTCTTGCTCGCCGGTCAGGGCGGCGTGGAGGGCGTGATGGAAGTCCTCGTTCCACTGGGCGTCGAGCCCGTAGCCCCCCGCCTCGGGGGAGCGGACGATCCGGGGGTTGTTGAGGTCGCTCTCGGCGATCAGGACCAGGTGCCGTCCCAGTTCGTTCTCCAGGTCCTCCACCTCGCCGGCCAGCTGTTCCAGGAAGTGGACGGCGGAGGTGTCGATGATGGCGTGGACGGCGTCGAGGCGGAGCCCGTCGAGGTGGTAGTCCCGCAGCCACATCCGGGCGTTGTCGGCGAAGAACCGCCGGACCTGGCCGCTCTCGGGCCCGTCGAAGTTGACCGCCTCCCCCCAGGGCGTGGAGTGGCTGTCGGTGAAGTAGGGGCCGTAGCGGTGGAGGTAATTGCCGGTGGGGCCGAGGTGGTTGTAGACCACGTCGAGCAGAACCGCCAGCCCCCGCCGGTGGCAGGCGTCGACCAGCTTTTTCAGCCCCCGGGGTCCGCCGTAGCCGTGGTGGGGGGCGTAGAGGTCGACCCCGTCGTATCCCCAGCCCCTCAGCCCGTCGAACTCGGCCGCCGGCATCAGCTCCAGGTGGGTGACCCCGAGGTCGACCAGGTGGTCGAGCCGCCCGATCACCGCCTCGAAAGTCCCTTCCGGGGTGAAAGTCCCCACGTGGAGTTCGTAGATGACCGCCGACCCCAGCGGGGGCTGCTGCCAGCCCCGGTCGGTCCAGGGGAACCGGGAGTGGTCGACCCACCGGGAAGGCCCGTGGACGCCCCCGGGCTGCCAGGGGGAGCGGGGGTCGGGGAAAGGGCCCTCCCCGTCGAGCCGGAAGGCGTAGTCGACCCCGTCCCGGAGAAATTCGGCCTCCCCCCGCCACCAGCCGGACCGGTCCCCGGACAGCTCCAGGGTCCGCTTTCCGCTGACCAGCTCCACCCTTCCGGCCCGGGGGGCCCAGACCCCGATCTCAGTCATCGCTCTTACCCTCCTTCTCCAGCAGACCGACCGGGAACCCGGCCAGCAGGGCCCCCAGCTTCCGGTTCCCGCCCTCCTCCTCCCCGCCGGCCAGCAGGTTCCGCCACCGGCCCGGGGGAAGTTCGAGGGTGGTATCCCCCCAGTCCCCGGCCAGGCCGATCACCAGGCGGGGGGCGATGGCGACCGCCCCTCCCCCCCGGACGAAGGCCACCGCGTGTCCGGCCCGCTTCCCCCGGGGTTCCAGGGGGCGGTAATCCCCCTCCGGCCCGAAGAGTTCCGGCCGCCGCCGCCGGAGGTGGAGGGCCTGGCGGATCAGCCAGAGCTTGGGGAGCCCCTCCTCCATACCGGCCAGGATCTCTTCCGGGGAGAGGTCCTCCAGCCGGTCGAGGAGCCGGGCCCGGAGTTCGAAGTCGACCGGCCGGCGGTTGTCCGGGTCGACCAGGCTCAGGTCCCAGAGCTCGGTCCCCTGGTAGATGTCGGGGACCCCGGGGGCGGTCAGCTTGAGCAGGGTCTGGGAGAGGCTGTTGATCCTCCCCGGTTGGACCAGGTCGGCGAGAAAACCTTCCAGGTCGTCGAGGAAGGTCCGGTCCTCGAGCACCGCCCCGATGAAGTCCCGCCAGTCCCGTTCGTAGTCGGGGTCGCCCGCCGTCCAGGAGGTGTGGGTCTTGGCTTCCCGGGCCGCCTTCTCCATATAGGCGGTGATCCGCTCCCGGTCGATCGGCCAGGCCCCGACGAGGGTCTGGTAGAAGAGGTACTCGGTGTTCCGGTCCGGGACCTCGCCCCGGCGGTGGCGGTCGTTGTGGGCCGACCACCTCCGGACGGCTTCCGCCCACCGGCCGGGGATCTCGGAGAGGAGGGCCAGCCGGGCCCGGACGTCCTCGCTCCGCTTGGTGTCGTGGGTGGTGGAGGCGAGCAGGGAGCGGGGACGCTCCCGGCGGGCGGCGGCGCAGGCCCGGGGGAACTCCCCGGGGGAGACCCCGAAGCGGGCGGGGTCTCCCCCGACCTCGTTGAGGGCGGTCAGGCGGTGGTAGCGGTAGAGGGCGGTGTCCTCGAACCCCTTGGCCATCGCCGGCCCGGTCAGCTGCTGGAAGCGCATCGCCAGCTCGTTTTCCAGCGGGCCGCCGATCTCCAGCAGGAGCAGTTTCCGGAAGAACGTGAAGAGTTCGGGGTCGAGGTCCGGCCGTTCCTCCCGGGCGGTCTCCACCGCCTTTTCGATATAACGCCGGTCCTCGGCGCTGACCGCCTGCCGGGAGGCGGAGACGTAGGACCGGTAGACCGGGAAGGCGACCGCGCACTCCCGGAGGCAGTCGTAGAGTTCCGGGCGGGTGTAGTCGCGGTGGTTCCGGTGGCGTTCGCAGATATCGACGAAGAGGCTGCTCAGGCGGTTGAGTTCGCTGCCCAGGAGGTTGGAGAGCACCTCCCGCTTGCACTGCCGGACTATGCCGGCGAAGCCGGTCCCGGCGGAGGCGAAATCCCGGTAGAACCCGGTCAGGGGCTCCTCGCCGGCCGGGTCGACGGAGAGGCCGCCGGCCAGGTTGAGGAAGTCGTAGCCGGTGGTCCCGGCGACCGGCCAGTCGGCCGGGAGTTTCTCCCCCGGCCCGAGGATCTTCTCAACCACGATCCAGGACCCGGGGCAGGCCTCGCGGAGCCGGCGGAAGTATTCGGCCGGGTCCCGGAGGCCGTCGGGGTGGTCGATCCGCAGCCCCCGGGCCAGCCCTTTCTCCACCCAGGAGATCGGGAGGCGGTGGGTGGCCCGGAAGACCTCCGGGTCCTCCGCCCGGAGACCGGCCAGTTCGTTGACGGCGAAGAACCGCCGGTAGCCGAGGTCCCGGTTGGCCGTCCGCCAGAAGGCCAGGCGGTAGTTCTGGTTGTCGATCAGGGCGTCGAGCCCGTCCGGGTCACGGTTGAGCCGTTCGATCTCCTCCCCAACGGCCCCGGCGGTCTTCGGTTCCTCCCGGCAGATCCGGGCCAGCAGCTCCGCCAGCACCGCCTTGTCCCGGTGCCGCCGTTCCACCGCCTGCCGGGCGGTGACCGTGGGCCGGGGCAGCCGGGCGTGGCTCTGGGCGATGAAGGCCAGGGTTTCGGAGTCCGCGGCTTCCGCCGCCCGGGCCAGGAGATCGGCCAGGCTGGAGGGGTCGATGG
>PWXJ01000077.1 GCA_003561965.1 PVC group bacterium | reverse complement strand
GGCCTTGAGCAGGGCCCGCTGGACGCCGGCTCCCCCGACGTCCAGCCACCCGGTGTGGCCGCCCGCGGCCGCGAGCTTGTCCACCTCGTCGATGAAGACGATCCCGGATTGGGCCTTCCCGATCTCCTCCCCGGCCGCCAGGTAGAGCCGGTGAAAGACCTCGTCGAAGCTCATCCCCACGTAGCCCTCCTCGGTCCAGGAGGTGGCGTTGCCGACGGCGCAGGGGAGGCCGAGGAGGCCGGCGAGGGTGGTGACGGCGTGGGTCTTGCCGCAGCCGGTGGGGCCGGCCAGGAGGACATTCTTCTTCACCCCTTGCTCGGCCGGCTCCCCGGAGGCGGTCCGGACCAGGTGCTCGAAGGCGGCCACGGAGAGGGTCTCCAGGACGTTCTCCTGGCCGATCACCCTCGAGGCCAGTTCCCGGAAGATGGCCCGGGGACGGGGGAAGCGCTCCAGGGCGCGGGCGGCCAGGTCCCGGGCGGAGAGTTCCGGCTCTTCCTGCTCGGCGTCGAAGCCCTCGGGGAAGGCGGCCCCCTCGGTGATGAAGCGGAAGATGCCGGGGTGGAGGCGGGGGGCGTGTTCGAACCGTCCGGTCCCGAACGGACTGGCGACCTTCTTTTCGGTCAGCCGGGCGGCGGCCTTCCGGACGGCCAGCTGCCCCCGGATCTCCCCGCCGCCGAGCCCCAGGAAGAACTTGTCGGCGTGGATGGGGGCGCTCTCCCCGGTGATCTGCCGGATGGCCAGGGAGGCGGCCAGCAGCTTCTCGGTCTCGTCGAGGCGGCAGCGTTCGGCCAGGAGGTCGAGGCGGAGCTCGACCCCGTTCCGGCGGGACCGCGCCCGGCGCCTCTCGATCTGGGTCCTGATCTCCGCCAGGGCCGGGGCCTCGAAGTCACAGCCGGCCATTGCCGGCTTGGCCCTCTTGGCCTGTTCCATCAGGAGCATCCGGAGGTCGTCGAGGTAGTCGAGGTCGTCCCGGTAGCAGTAGTTTTCGTATTGCTCGATCATCTCCGCCCCGGAGGGGACGGCGGATTCTTCGGCGGCGGCGGCCGGGTCGATGCTGGTCTGGGTACTGGTTTCGGGCATAGATATCTGATCCTCTTCTTCGGTGGTCGCGGTGATGGTTCCGGCGGCGGGGAGGGGAGTGGTCAGGGACCGCGGTTGCGGCCCGGTCGGCCGGCGGAGCCGGATGGACCGGGGGCCCGGACCTTTTTACAGGATTTCAGGATATTTATTTTCATAACGCTACCTGTGTAACACACGCTACCTGACATCTTGTGACAACAATAAAAAAGATTTCATTTTTTCTCCACTTGAGGGCGTTAACGGGCTTGATTTCAGGCCCGGTCCGGGGGTAAGATCCTGCCGTAACCGGAGACCGCTATCCGATGAGAGCCGACCGGCTGCTGGGGATCCTCCTCAGCCTGGAGAAGAAGAAGAAAGTCACCGCCCGGGAACTGGCCCGGCAGTTCGAGGTCAGCGTCCGGACCATCTACCGGGACATCGACGCCCTCGTCGACTTTCCCATCTGCGTCGAGCGCGGTCCGGACGGCGGTTACTCCCTGATGGAAGGCTACCGCCTCCCCAACCTCCCCCTCTCGAAGAAGGAGGTCTCCGCCCTGACCTTGATGGGGTCGGTGGCCGGCCAGAAGCTCGGCCTGATCGAGGGCAAGGTCTTCAACCAGGCCTTCCGGAAGCTCCTTGCCCACTTCCCCGGAGAGTTCCGGGCCGAGGCCGACCGGTTCTCCGAGCAGGTCCTGATCAGCCTCGAGCCCTGGCAGTCCGAGCCGGAGGTCCCGGCGACGGTGGAGACGATCAACCGGGCCCTCAAGGAGGGCCTGGTCCTGGAGTTCGCCTACCGCAAGCCCTCCCGCCGCCCGGAGGAGAAGGAGGTCGAGCCGTACGGGCTCTGCTACCAGGGGAAGTTCTGGTACCTGGTCGGCTTCTGCCGCAAGTACCGGGACCACCGCATCTACCGGACCGACCGGATCCGGGACCTGAGACCGACCCGGAAGAAGTTCCGCCGCGACCCGGAGTTCGACCTCCGGAAGTACTGGCAGCTGGATCTCCCGGAGAAGTACCGCACCGGCGGCACCCTGGCCCGGATCGCCTTCGATCCCGCCCTCGCCCCCGAGATCAAAAAGGCGCCCTGGGCCTGCGGCGAGCTCAAGACCCTCCCCGGCGGCCGCCTCGAGGTCAGCTTCCGGACCTTCGACCGGGAGCGGCTGGCCGGTTTCGTCCTCGGCTTCGGGGCGAAGGCCGAGCTGCTCGAACCGGAGGACGTCCGGGCCCGGGTCAGGTCCTCCCTCCGCTCCGCCCTGGAGCAGTACTGACCCGCTCCCCCCGCTTCGGGATCTCTCTCTTTCCCCGAAAAAATAACTCCCGTATCTGACAGTAGATGTCAGTTGCCCTCCTCTATTTTGCCGGGAGTATGCCTCTTTTGACCGCGTATAACGATCCGGGAGCCGATTGCGATTCCGGCGTCTGAAAGGCAATGGAGGAAACGGAAGATGCAAGAGAAGAGAGATACCGCGAAGGATAGAAGAAAATTACGGTAACTGCCGTCCCCGGGTGCCGCGTGGATGCAGGCGTCCCGGCCCGGAGATGAATCGGCGGCGGTCGTCCCGGCGGGAGGAACAATCACAGGGAGGCGCGATTATGTTCAAGGTATATGGCGAGAACGGGATAACTTTTAAAGTCGCGGTTAAATTGGAGATCCAGTCGGGAGGATATGGCCGTTTTCTGGATACCCTGCGCCGGAGATACGGGAGGATGCACCGGAGCAACCGGCGGGCGGATTTTGCCGGGGACAGGAATGACCGCAGGTACTTGTTTCCCAACTTCGGCAAGAAGGGCCGGTCCGGGGGGCGAGGGGAGACCTGTTTCGGCGAGCCGGATATGATCGTTGGTACCCGAAAGGCGAATTTCATATTCGAGTTCGAGACCGGGAAGTTCTCCCGGCTGATCCGACGGAACAGCGAAGGTATTCTGAAGACCGGGAGCCTCCCATACCAGTTATGCCGGTTCTATCAGCTGGGAGAGTTGTTACTCGAACTGGACAATCGCACTGCAGCCGTTTCCAGGAACAGTGTCGCGTCCCATCATAGATGAGACTGGCGTCCCAGATCAATGAGACTGGTCCGCGATATAATGTATAAATTGCGCTAATAATATTACGCTGGTTCCCAAAGTAAATACTATCTCGGATTATGATGTGGCACTCCGTTGGAGTGCTGCTGGGGGTTGATGGCGGCGTCTTTTATCCCGGGGTTGCACCCCGGGCTATGATGTGGGACGCCGTTGGCGTCCATTTATTTACCCCAAAGGGGTAAAACATCATAGCCCGGCGAGAAT
>PWXJ01000070.1 GCA_003561965.1 PVC group bacterium | reverse complement strand
CCGGGTACTCCCGCCGGAGGCGCTCCGGGTCGGAGATGGAGGCGAAGCCGGGGAGCTGCCGGGTCAGGTTCCGGGCGGCCGGCTCGGAGATTCCGAAAGCCCGGGCGGTCTCGCCCAGGGCGGACCTCCCCCGGAAGCGGATCGTGGTCGAGAGTGTCGCCACCCGCTCGCTGCCGAAACGCCGGCGGATCCACTCCACCACCTCCCCCCGCCGGTCGGTGGGGAAGTCGAGGTCGATGTCCGGGGGATCGGTCCGGGCCCGGTTGAGGAAGCGCTCGAAGTAGAGGTTATGCTTGAGCGGGTCGACCCCGGTGATCCCCAGCAGGTAGCAGACCAGGCTGGCGGCGGCCGAGCCCCGGCCCAGCGAGGGTATCCCCCGCCCCCGGGCGTGGGCGGCGATCTCCTCGACCAGGAGGAAGTAGTCGTCCATCCCCAGCTCCCCGATGACCGCCAGCTCCCGCTCCAGCCGCTCCCGCAGCCCCGGGGGTAGCTTCCGGTAGCGGCGCCGGACGCCCTTCAGGCAGAGGGCCCGGAGCCGCCCGGACGCCTCCTCTCCCGGGGGGAGCGGGTAACGGGGGAGGTGGAGCCGGTCCAGTTCCAACTCCAGTTCGCACCCCCCGGCGATCCGCTCCGCCGCCGCCGCCGCCCCGGGGAAATCGTCGAGTCCGGCCCGCTCCTCCCGTTCGCTCCGCAGCCACCCCCACCGGGGCGGGGGAGGCGGCGGCGAGGGAAGCGGCTTCCGGGTCCGGATGGCCTCCAGAAGCCGGGCAAGGAAGAAATCGTCCCGCCCGGGGAAGAGGACGGGTCCGGCGGCGGCCACCGGGAGCCTCCGCTCCCCGGCCGCCCGGGCCAGCCCCCGCCGCCTCCTCGCCCCCGTTCCCGGTCCAACCGAGAGGAAGACGGTCGGAGGCGCGGGGTCGGGAACCAGCTCCGGGAAGGGGGTGAGGACGAAGATATCCCCCCCCTCCCCCGCCTCCGCCGCCGCGGCGGAGAGGGAGAAATCCGCCTCCAGCTGCCGGGCGGGGACCAGCCGGCAGACCCCCGCCCACCCCTCCCGGTTCCGGGCCAGAAAGACCGCGGACCGTTCACCGCCGCCGCCTTCCTCCTCCCCGCCGGTCAGCTCCGCCCCCAGGAGCGGCTTTACCCCAACCTCCCGGCAGGCCAGGTAAAACTCCACCGCCCCCCAGACCCCGTTCCGGTCGGCCAGTCCCAGCGCCCCGATCCCCAGCTGAGCCGCCCGGCGGGCCAGCTCCCCCGGCGACCCCGCCCCGCGGAGAAAGGAGTAGTAACTGTAGCAATGCAGCCGCGCGTTCATCGGCACCATCCTCCCCTCCTCCCCGGAATTCTCAGAGGAGCCGGGCCAGGCGGTCCAGGGCGCGGGCGATTTCGACAAGCTGGAGGCAGTCGACGATCTCCGGGGTATCCAGTTTGGTGTGGGTGATCGCCTGGGTTGCCATATTCTCGAGGAACCAGCGCGAGGTCACGGCGATCGCCGGGCAACCCTGCTGGATGAAGATGCCGTGGTCGCCCTGGAACCAGGGTTCCCCCTCGCTTATCCCCGCGAACTCCCCGATCACCCGTCCGGCCTTTTCCTTTATCTCCGGGGGGAGGCTGAAGCAGGAGAAGGCGGTCCCTCCCTCCCGGTACCCCGCCCCGTCGATGTTGACGTTGAGGGCGATATCCCCGAAACTCCCCTCGTTCTTCTTCAGGTAGGCCATCTGTCCCGGGGCGGAGTAGTAGTCCTCGCCGTTAAGGGCGACGATCTCCAGTCGCCGTCGCCCCTGGTAGTCCCGGAGCAGCCCGGCCAGGAGGAGGAGCGCGGCGACCCCGGCGGCGTTGTCGATCGCCCCCGGCGAGCCCTTCCTGGCGTCGATGTGGGCGGTGAAGACGATCCGCCCGTTACTGCCTTCCCTTTTTTCCGCGGTGACGTTGTAAGCCTTGGCCGGGATCCGGGCGGAGCGGGATTCCAGGAAGACCTTCCGGCCGGCCAGGGCCAGCAGTTCCCGCCCCGTCTCCTCGGTGGTATAGGCCGAGGGGATGTCGAAGTCCCCGTCCTCGATCAAGGGGAAGGGATATACCCCCCCGGCCAGGGCGGGGTTTCTCCCGGTGGCGGAGACGATCGCGGCTGGTTGTTTCCGCTCCAGGAGGGCGATGATCTTTTGGTGTTCCTCCGGGTTGTAGAAGACGAAGTTCTTCGGCATCAGCTGTTCGGCGGCGATCGGGCCGTGAAGGAGGAGGACCCGGCCGGCAACTTCCACCCGCTCGAGTTCTTCCGGGCTGGAAGCGGCAGCCAGCGGCGCCTCCAGGGAACAGCCCAAGGCGTAGGGGCCGGCCAGGACCTTAAACTCCCGCCCGGCGGCCCGCAGTTCCGCCCCGCCGTCCGCCCAGTCGATCACCTCCAGTTCCTCGGCCTCGGCCCGCCAGCCGAAGGAGGATATCTCCCGCCGGAAGAAGGCGGTGGCCCGCCGGTTGCCCTCGCTCCCCACGCACCTCTCCGGAATCTCCCGACAGAGGGTCCGCAGGTAAGACGCGCATCTCTCTTCGAGATGGTTATACTTCAATCCTTTTCCTTCTGGATACGGCCGGATACCGGGTTCGCCCGTCTGTGCCGACTCCGCCATACCGGTTCTCAACCCCGCTTTACCAGAGATTCAGGGCGAATCCTATGGCCCGGGCGACCAGAACCATCTTCTCGTTCGGAAGGGTCGCGAGGCGCGGGCCGATCCGGCCCCGGGCGACGGTCTGGATATGGTCGCAATTCACGGCGCAGGTTCCGGGCAGGCCGTCGTCGGTAGAGAGGATTACTTCCGTGGGGATGCCTCGCACGGTGGAGGTCAACGGGGCGACTGTGACCTCGCCCAGGTATTCGAGGATGGAATCCCGCGTGAGGATCAAAACCGGGCGTTTCTTATCCGGGCGCGAAAACTTGTACCATCGGATCTCCCCCCGCTTCACTTATCACCCCACGCCTGTTCCTCTTCCCATACGCTGAACTCCGCCTTCCCCGCGGGGTGGAGTTCATACCCCCGGCGATGCTGCCGCTCGAGGCGGGCGGCGTTATGCTTTCTCAGCGCGTCACGGAGAGCGTCCCGCGTGAACGCGGAGCGCGTGGTCCGGATCTGCCTCACCACGCGATCCACCTCACGGACCAGATTGTCGTCCAGGGTCATTTGAACCGCCTTCATCTTGGCCTCCGGAAGTTATGTTGATTATTATGTCTATAATAATCCACATAGAAGCGGCTGTCAACATTGTTGGTATTTTTTGGAGTTCGGGCCCCGAGCCCGCCGGCGGACCGGGGGCCGTGGCGGCGGCGGAGGAAGCGGGAGAGTTGGCGGAGGACGGTGAGCTTTTCGGATTTGGTCCCGGGGGGAAAGAGGCGGGGCGGGGGG
>PWXJ01000278.1 GCA_003561965.1 PVC group bacterium | reverse complement strand
TCCAGCTCTCCTCACCGGCGTCCCACTGGGCGATGTTGTTCATCTCCATATCTTTGAGATAGCCGCCCGCGTAGAGATTTTCCCCGTCGCCGTCCCAGGCCAGGGCGGAGACCATCTCAGCCTCCTTGAACCCCTCGCCCAGCGGATGCCAGGTCTCCTCGCCGGTATCCCAACGGGCGATATGGTTCACCTCGACGCCGCCGGCCTGATGGAAATGCCCGCCCGCGTAAAGGTTTCCTCCCACCCCGTCCCAGGCGAGAGCAGATATGTAGTCGTCGTCTATCCCCTCGCCCAGCGGATGCCAGGTCTCCTCGCCGGCGTCCCAACGGGCGATGTTGTTGGACCCTCCGCCGACGGCCAGATGGAAATGCCCGCCCGCGTAAAGGTTTCCTCCCACCCCGTCCCAGGCCAGGGCATATATGTAGCCGTCGCCCCACTCCTCGCCCAGCGGATGCCAGGTCTCCTCGCCGGCGTCCCAACGGGCGATGTTGTTCACCTCTACCTCGCCGGCCTGATGGAAGTGCCCGCCAGCGTATAGGTTGCCCTCGCCGTCCCAGGCCAGGGCCTGGACCCCGCCGGCGATCCCCTCACCCAGCGGATGCCAGGTTTCAGCCCCGGCATCCCAACGGGCGATGTTGTTTACCGGAAGGCCTTCGGCTGTATCAATCTCCCCGCCAACATAAAGGGACCCCTCGCCGTCCCAGGCCAGGGCGAAAACATTGCCGACCACGCCTTCTCCCAGCGGCGCCCAGGAATTCCCGTCCCATCTGGCGATATTCTGAGCGAGCACACCTCCAGCACTATCGAAGTTTCCGCCGGCGTAAAGAGAGCCCGCCGCCGGATCCCGGGCCAGGGCGAAGACCTCGCCGCTTATCCCTTCACCCAGCGCCGACCATACTTTCTCCTGGGCGAAAAGAAACGTCCCCGAAAATGCCAGTGCCGCTGCCGTCAGAATAATTATCGCGAAACCGGTCTTTGTCCCGGGATTCATCTTGATCGCCTCCTGTCGGTTTGATTCCAGGTTTCCAACTTGGCGTAGCCGCCGCGGGGAAATTTACGAAGATCTTTCTGAATCATCAATTTAACACCAATTTATTATACACGAAAAACAGGTAATAATCAAACTCCGGACGAAAAGAACCGGAGAGGGGAATCAGCGGAGTTGCCGGAGAGCGCGATACTCGGACTGTATTCGCTGGAGGCGCCGGATCGGGACCCGGGGGTCGGGGGCGGAGATTATCGGTCGGACGGCGGCGAAGTTTTCCGCTCCCTCCTCCAGGACCCGGGGGAGGTTCTCCTCGTTGATCCCGCCGATGGCGACCGCGGTCAGTGGGGAGGAACGGATAATTCTGCCCATCTCCTCCAGGCCCAGCACCGGATCGGGCCTGGCCTTGGTCGGGGTGGGGAAGACCGGCCCGACCCCGATGTAGTCGGGGCGGAGGGCGGCCGCGGCGGCGGCCTGTCGGGCATTGTGGGTGGAGAGACCGAAGATTGCCCCCGGCCGGGTGAGGATCTTTCTCGCCTCGGCCAGGGGCATATCCTCCTGGCCGAGGTGGACTCCGTCGGCTTCGGCTTCGGCGGCGATCTCGGGGGAGTCGTTGATGATCAGCCGGGTGGCGGTCCCGGCGGTGATCTCTCTCAGCTCCCGGGCGATCTCGAGGATCTCGGGCGCGCCCAAGTCCTTGACCCGGAGCTGGAGGTAACGGACCCCGGCGGCCACCGCGGCCCGGGCGGTCGGCCCGTAACCGGCCGCCGGGGCGGTCAGGATGACGTATAATCCGAAGGTTTCCTTCACTGAAATCGGCCCGGGTATTTGACAATTCCCTGAATAGCTATTATAATAAAAGCTCCAGTTATAATCAATAACGGGCAAGACGGTAATGACGATAAGCAGGAGACAATTCTTGAAGACGGTCGGACTGGCCGGCGGGGCGATGGCGCTGGGGGGATGCTCCCGGGCCGACGAGGCGGTCATCACCGATTCCGCCCCGGCGGGGTGGCCGGGCTACGCCCGGTTGGAGGAGGAGGGAAAACTGAAGGAGCGGGTGGAACGGGCCTACGCCGGGCTGGAGAACTGCCGGCTCTGCCCCCGGGTCTGCGGGGTCAACCGGCGGGCCGGGGAGAAGGGTTTCTGCGACTCCACCGCCCTGGCCCGGGTCAACTCCCACTCGGCCCACTTCGGCGAGGAGCTGCCCCTGGTGGGCCGCAACGGCTCGGGGACGATCTTCTTCTCCAACTGCAACCTCCGCTGCGTCTTCTGCCAGAACTACCCGATCGCCCACTTCGGCCGGGGGAGGGACGTCTCCGACGAGGATCTGGCCTCGATGATGCTCGCCCTCCAGCGGCGGGGCTGCCACAATATCAACCTGGTCACCCCCACCCACCTCCTGCCCAACATCCTGGGGGCGGTCCGGATCGCCCATTCCCGGGGCCTGAAGCTCCCCCTCTGCTACAACACCGGGGGTTACGACTCCCTGGAGATGATCCGGCTGCTCGACGGGATCGTCGACATCTACCTGCCGGATATGAAGTTTATGGACCCGGAGAAGGCCGCCCGCTACGCGGTGGCCGGGCCGCTCGACTACCCGGAAACGGCGATGGCGGCGATCGAGGAGATGCACCGGCAGGTCGGGGTATTGGAGACCGACGGGCGGGGGGTCGCCCGCCGGGGGCTGATGATCCGACACCTGGTGATGCCCAACCGGGTCTCCGGGGCCCGGGAGTTCGTCCGCTGGGTGGCGGAGAAGCTCTCGAAAGACACCTACGTCAACATTATGGCCCAGTACCGGGTCGAGTACCGGGCCTTCGAGTACCCGAAGATCGCCCGGGCGATCACCCCGACGGAGTTTGTCGAGGCGATCGACTGGGCCGAGGAAGCCGGACTGACCAACATCGACCGCCGCTCCCTGGCCCAGGCCCGCCTCCACCGGCGGCGGTAACTAACCGTACTCGTACTCGTACTTCGTACTCGTACTCGATTTTCCAGCCTGGCAGGGACCGAGTACGAGTATGAGTACGAGTAGGAGTACGAGGTACGAGTTTAAGCCCAGCGGCCGGGGACGGGGTTGGCGCACTTCGGGCAGCGGCCTTTCTCCAGCCGGAACTCGTCGACGAAGAACCCCTTGCGCTTGATCACGATCTCCCCGCAATTGGCACAGGCGGTGTTCTCGGCCCGGTGGCCGGGGACCCGGGAGACGTAGACGTAATTGAGACCGGCCTCGAGGGCGGTCTCTCTCGCCCGGTCGAGGGCGGGGACCGGGGTCGGGGGGAGGTTGGTGAGGCGGTAGAGGGGGTAGAAGCGGGAGAAGTGGAGGGGGACGTCGGGGCCCAGCTCCTTCCGGATCCAGCGGCACATCCCGGCGACCATCTTCTGATCGTCGTTGAGGGGGGGGATCAGGAT
>PWXJ01000288.1 GCA_003561965.1 PVC group bacterium | reverse complement strand
CGATCTCCTCCCCGAGGTAAGTCCCGGTCACCTCCGAGCGGGTCAGCCATTCCACGATCATCCCCAGCAGCACGTAGTTGGTGTTGGAATACGCCCAACCCTCCCCGGGGGGGAAATAGGGACCGATCGAGACAGCCATATCCACCAGCTCAGTGGGGGTGTAATCGAGAAGGGGGGCCTGGTCCGGATCGACGGAACAGAGTTTATCCCGGGCGTCCGGGCTGTCGGCCCAGTCGCTGATCCCGCTGGTATGGTCGAGCAGCCGGCCGACCGTGATCTCCCCGGCCCCGGGGACCCCGAAGCCGTCAGCGAAGTCGCGCAAGGGACTTTCCAGGCTCAAGATACCCTCGTCCGCCAGCTGGAGAATCACGGTGGCGGTAAAGGTCTTGGAGATGCTGGCGATCCGGAAGGTATCGGTGGCGGCGATCGGCCGGCCGGTATCGAGGTCGGCCGTCCCCCGGGTCCAGGTCCCTTCCCATTGGGGGGTCGAGATGTAAACGACCGCCCCCGGGGTCCCCTCATCCAGAACGGAATCCAGCAGTCCTTCCACGATCCCGTTGACCACGGCCGGGGGAGACGGAAGCGATGACGCCCCGGCGGCGGAGGGTCCGGCAATAATCAGAGACGTGGTCAGGATGACCGCCGCGATCCGCGCCAGGATTCTCATTGGCCTATTACCTTCCGCCGTGTACTGACGGGTATGATCCCGGCCTCCGACCGGGAAGCGTGGTTGATCTGGGATTATTTGAGCCGATCGTATTCGGCGTGAGTCCCGATCCAGTACCAGGCTATACCCTGAGGCGACTCAACTCCCACGGCCCGGTAATGATCACCCACCCGGACGGACCAATGGCGTCCGATTTTCTTCAGACGCAATGACGGGTGCCGGGGATCGCCCTTCAGGAGCGAGAAGTTCTCGTCGGCCAACTTCCGGATGTGGGCAGGCAGACGATGGTAGCATTTCCAGAAGCCGGGAGAGGCGAAATGGCTCACAGCTTCGAGCAACGACCCCGGGCGAGGTCGTCGAGGGCCTGGTCAGCCAGGCGGTCGAGCTTGCCGGACCGGGCATCCTCCTCGAATTCCCGATCCCACGCCGCGGCATCGAATTTGATAAACCACTCGCGAAATCTGCCCAGATCAGATCCGGGGAGACGCGCCACCGCGGCTTCGATTTCCTGAACTGTGGTCATAGTTGTAGGTTACCACAGGACCTCTTTATTGACAACCATCTCTGTTGAATAGAAAGGGAATAGAAAGGTCGGAGGGGGATCCCCCCTCCGACCTTCTTACGGGGACGACGGGACTCGAACCCGCAACCCCCGGATCGACAGTCCGGTACTCTAACCAATTGAGCTACGCCCCCGGTTGATCGTGAGCAAGGTATCCGAGTCGGGGGGGAAAATCAACCCTATTTTTTCCCCTGGATCTGCTATTGTACTTGATCCGGATTATCGGCGTTATCCAACAGCGGTATTTTCAACGGGAGAAGAAACTATGCGCGAAAACCACCAGGTTAACTCCGGGACGGTCCGGGAGATCCGAATCAGCCGGGAGAAGGGCCGGCCCCGGGAGGAGATCCCGGAGGGTTACTTCCAGGCCGGGTTCGGGCTGCGGGGCGACTCCCACTCCGGCCCCGGGGAGAGGCAGGTGGTAATCCTGGGGATCGAGGCCCGGCGGCGGCTGGCCGACTCTTCCGGGGAGGGGCTCTGCTTCCGGAGGTTCAAGGAGACGATCTCCACCGCGGGGATCGACCTCTCCCGGCTGGAGGCCGGGGCCGGGGTCCGGATCGGGGAGAGCGTCCAGGAGATCAGCCGGACGGGGAAGGATTGCTACCCGGAATGCGAGCTGGTCCGGGCGGAGCAGCCCTGCGCCCTCTCCCGGGAGGTGGTCTTCACCCGGGTGATCGTTTCGGGGACGGTCAGGAAGGGAGACCCGGTCTCTCCGGTCACTCCGGCTGGACCCGCATAGAGATCCACTCCAGCCGGTCGATCCCCTCGAAGATCAGCTCGGCGGCGAACAGGGCGAGCTCCCGGTTGGTCGAGACCACCTCGAGCCGGGTCAGGCCCGGCTCCTCCTCCCGGAAGAAGAAACCCACTTGAGTGGTATCCGAGCAGCGGGGAAAGACCCGGTCAAAACCCATCGCCACCAGGTAGCGCTTCCGGGGGCGTTCCAGCTGGATGTAAATCTCCTCTTCCCGGAGGACTTCGTAGAGAGCATCGTAGCTTTCCGCGAACCCGGCCTCCACCAGACCGGCGTATCTCCCCTCCTCCTCTTTCTCCAAGGATTGGATCGAGGTCCCGACCGTCCTCCGGATCATCTCGGTCGGGCCGCAGGCCGTCAGGACGGCCATCCCCAGCACGGGCAAGAGTAATCTGCTTCTCACGTTCGGTCCGTTGTTCCCCGGTGGATTTTTCCGAAGGCGAGCGGTGATTCGCTGATCCCGGTCAGGCCCGGATGAAGATGGAGTCGTCGAAGACCTGCTCGACCGTCCCGGCGATCGAGGCGTGGACCGGGGCGCCGAGGGCGCCGTCGGGGACATCGCCGATCATCTGCCCGGCGGAGACCCGGTCGCCGTTCTTGACCAGGGGGCGGCAGGGCGCGCCGACGTGCTGCTGGAGGGGAATATTCACCCGGGCCGCCTCGAGCGGTTCCTCACGCATCGGGGCGTCCCGGTCGTAACCACTGACCCCGATCCGGGCGCCAAAACGGGAGACCGGGATCTTCCGGCCGTCCCGGACCGGGTGGACGGGAAACTCCTTTCTCCGGAGGGTTTTGGGGACCTCCCGGGCCTTCATCGTCGTCAGGAGGCCGGCGATCACCCGGTCGGGGGAGATGGTGGTCGGGCAGGCGTACATCCCGCAGACCCCGCACTGGCAGCAGAGATAGGCCTCGGCCAGGTGTTCCGGGGGGATGGCGTCGGCCCGCTGCTGACCGACCAGGCGCATAATGATGTGGGGTTCCATCCGGTGGCCATTGAGGTAGCGGGGGCAGTAGTCGGTGCAGGTCCGGCACTGGTCGCAGGCCCAGGCGGCCATCCTGACGTCGTTCTCCACCGGACGTTTCTTGTAGAGGATCTGCTTGTGGTCCGCGGGGAGGACGATCAGGCCGGTGGTCTTCTTGGTCACCACCCCGGTGGAGAAGATCCCCATAATCGGCCCCCCGTCCAGGATCTCGTATTCCGGGACGGTGGGTCCGCCGGCGGCGGCGATCACGTCCTCGACCAGGGATCCCACCGGGGCAGAGAGGGTGACCGGCCGTTTCACCTCCCCGGCCACGGTCAGGACCCGGTGGGTGACCGGGAGGTCCCGGGCCGCCCGCGCGATGTTGATCACCGTCCCGACGTTGTTCACCACCACCCCGACATCCATCGGGATCCCGCCTTCCGGTACCTGGAGCCCGGT
>PWXJ01000167.1 GCA_003561965.1 PVC group bacterium | reverse complement strand
CGGAAGGTCCGGTTCCCCCGGCAGTCCAGGGTCCGGTTTATACAGGGATACCCGATTCGCATATCATAACGCAGCACAGGCATTTTTTCCTGTGCCGTCCGCGGACCGCACAGACAGAAATGTCTGTGCAACCTTTACCTTGGTTCGGCAATAGTTTCAACGTTCCACATCCTGACGGCCGGCCTGCCAGCCCCGGATGCCCGCGGGCAGGTGGTAGATTCTTTTGAATCCCAGCTCCGCCATCAACCCGCCCGCACGTCGGCTCCGGGTGCCCACGTTGCAGTAAACCAGGTAGGTCTTTTTCCGGTTTAAGCCTTCCAGGTTTCGGCGGAAGTTCGGGTCGTGAATGGAAACGTTGACCGCGCCGGGTATTCTCCCGGCCGCGAACTCCCGGGGGCCGCGGACGTCGATGACCACGAAGGTGGTGTTCTCCCGTTTCGCCGCCAGCAGTTCCGCGGCCCGCCGGACGTCGATATCCTCGAAACCGGGGTCGGCCGCGCAGCCGGCCAGTAAGAGGGCCGCCGGAAACCACCATCCCCTCAGTATCTCCCGGTAATTTCTTGTTTTCCGGCGCATCGAAATGTCAGGTTAAGTTCGAGTGTCCCCTCCCGCCTACAGCGGCCAGACCCAGAGGATCATCGGGATGGCGACCGCGAGGACGATGATCTCGACCAGCAACCCCAGCCGCCAGTAATCCCCGAAACGAAACCCCCCCGGCCCCAGGATCAGGGTGTTGTTCTGGTGGCCGATCGGGGTGAGGAAGGCGCAGGAGGCCCCGACCGCCACCGCCATCAGGAAGGCGTCCGGGTTGGCCCCCAGGCCGGCGGCGGCGCTGAGCGCGACCGGGCACATCACCGCCGCGGTGGCGGCGTTGTTCATCAGGTCGGAGAGGATCATCGTCGCCGCCAGCAGTACCCCGAGGGCGATGACGGGGTTGCCCCCGGCCAGGCTTTCGAGCAGGAAACGGGCGAGGGTCGCGGCCGCCCCGGTAGTCTCCATCGCCCCGGCCACCGGAAGCATCGCTCCCAGCAAAATAATCACCGGCCAGTCGATCGAGTTATAGACGGAACGGGCCGGGACGATCTTCACCGCCAGCATCACCAGGGCCCCGGCGGCAAAGGCGACCGCCGCCGGGAGCAGGCCCACCGTGGTCGCCGCCGCGGCCGCGGCCATAATCAGGGCCGCGGTCAGGGCCTGGCCCTTTCTCGGGACCCGGATATCCCGGGCGGCCAGGGGCAGGCACCCGAACTCGGAGGCGAAACCGGAGATCGCCTCCGGAGGTCCCTGGAGGAGGAGGAGGTCCCCGGCCCGGATCGAGATCGCCCGGAGACGCTTGACCGAGCGCCTCCCTTCCCGGGAGACGGCGAGCAGGTTGATCCCGTAGCGGGTCCGCATCCGGATATCGGCGGCGGACCGGTTGACCAGGGGCGCGTTCGGGGTCACCACCACCTCCTGGATCACGATCTCTTCCGGCCGTTCTTCCTCCCCGTTTTCCTTCTTATCCGGTTGGTCTTTCTTCTTCTTCTTTTCCGAATCCTCGGTATCCTCACCTTCCAGCTTCAGCCCCAGGCAGGCCAGGGCGTCGGAGAGGGACTCCGGTTCGACCTCGATCACCAGGATATCCCCGACCCGGAGCACCCTCCGGCGGTTGGGAGCGGAGAGCCGGAGCTCGCCCCGGACCATCCCGACTATCTGACCCCCGGCATCCTCCAGCAGCTTCTCCGCCTCCCGGAGGCTTTTTCCGGCCGCCTTGCTCCCTTCTTCGATCCGGACCTCGCTCAGGTAGGCTCCGGATTCAAAGGTGCCGGTCTCGGCTTCTTTACGGGCCGGCACCAGGCGCCACCCGGCCAGTCCGATCAGGAGCACTCCGGCGGCGGCCGTGGCCAGGCCGACCGGGGGGAAGTCGAACATCCCGAATCCGCCCAGCCCGGCGGAGTCGCGGAACCCGGAGACGATCAGGTTGGGCGGGGTTCCGATCAGGGTGGTCATCCCGCCTAAAATCGAGCCGGCGGCCAGGGGCATCAGGAACTTCCCCGGGGGGATGTCGTGCTTTTTCGCCAGCTGGATGGCGACCGGCATCAGCAGGGCCAGCGCCCCGACGTTGTTCATAAAACAGGAGAGCGCCGCCCCCAGGCCGACCAGGGAGAGGATGCTGACCGTGAGCCCGGCCCCGGAGGGGAGGAGCCGCCGGGCCAGGGCGTTGACCGCTCCGCTGACCTGCAGCCCCTGGCCGAGGATCAAAACCGCGGCCACGGTGATCACCGCCGGGTGCCCGAAGCCGGAGAAGGCCTCCCCGGCGGGTACCAGCCCGGCGATCACGCAGGCCAGCAGGGCGGCCAGCGCCACCAGGTCGTGCCGCCACCGCCCCCAGAGAAACAACCCCATCGCCCCGACCAGAATGGCGATGATGATTAACTGATTCCCGTTCATAAGAGATAACCAGCTTGACATATTGATGTATAATGCTATATGTTTATATGTATGAGAACGACGATTATATTGAATGACGACCTGCACCGCCGGGTCAAGGAGTACGCGGCTCGGAACAACCGGACCCTGACCAGCGTTATCGAGACCGCCCTGCGCTATACGCTCCGGTCCCGGACTTCCGCCGCGCCGGGGCGGAAAGTCAAGATCCCCACCGGCGGTTCGGGGGGGGTGATGCCCGGGGTCGATCTCAACAGCACGTCTTCTCTTCTGGACCGGATGGAAGAGCGGCAATGATCCTTCCGGACGCCAATGTCCTGATCTACGCCTTCCGGCGGGACGCCGACCGACACGCCGAGTACCGGGACTGGCTGGAGAAAACCCTGGCTTCGGAACCGGCGGTCGGCCTCTCCAACCTGGTCCTTTCCGCGGTTATCCGGATTACCACCCACGCGAAAATATTCGTCCGGCCCAGTTCCCTGGCCGAAGCGGCGAACTATGCCGAATTCCTCCGCAGCCTGCCCAACGCCGTGACGGTCAGTCCCGGCCGCCGGCACTGGCATATTTTCCGGGAATTATGCCAGAAGACGGAAGCCCGGGGCAACCTGATAACCGACGCCTACCTGGCCGCTCTGGCGATCGAATCCGGCTGCGAATGGATCACCGCCGACCGGGATTTCTCCCGATTTCCCGGTTTATCCTGGCGCCACCCGCTCCGGTAATAAATCCGGGTATCCCGGGAAAGGTAGCACAGACATTCTTGTCTGTGCGGGCAAGCCCGGCCCGGGACACAGGCAGGAAGGCCTGTGCTATCTTGGCGGGCGGGCGTGGGCGACATCGAGGTCGGCCCGGGGGGCGACGGCCTCGAGGACGATCCGGGCGGCGTCGGCCTGGCTGGTCGAGGCGTCGCGCTGTTCGACCACGACCGCCCGTTGGATATCGCGGTAGCACTTGCCCCGGATCAGCAGCCGGACCAGGGCGG
>PWXJ01000225.1 GCA_003561965.1 PVC group bacterium | reverse complement strand
TCCTGAGTCCTGATCTGAATCACGCTGGGCGAGTCGGCGGCTGTCGCCGCGAGAATGGCACCGAAATCAAGATCGTGGGTAAAGACAACCTGCCGGCGTTCTCGAGCCCAGGCCAGGATCTCTCGATCCCTGGCTTGGGGAGAACCGACCGACGACCAGTGGATGGCCCTATGTCCGGCGCTCTCGAGAACCGGCACCCAATCGGGGGAGAGATTCATATCTATGACAAGGTTCATACGGCGGCCAGGGGCAACTCAACCTCTTCCGTTCTCCAGGCCGCGTAGATGAGAGCCTGGGTGATATCCTCATCCTCCAAATAGGGGTACAGCTTAAGAATTTCCGCGCGAGTCCGGCCCACGGCCACCAATCCGACAATCATTCCCACCGTGACCCGCATTCCGCGGATACACGGCTTCCCCCCCATTACCTCGGGATCAAATGTAATCCTGTCAATAGTCTTCATTGGTATTCCTCCAATTCGACCGTCATTATCGGCTAATTGCGCCTGCGCAGCCTGCTTACCCCCGCAGGGTCAGGGCGTCGGTCGGGCAGTACTTCACGCACTCGGGTTCGCCGCCGCAGAGGTCGCACTTGAGGAGTTCACCGTCGAAGATCCGGAGCGCCCCGGGGATCGGGCAACCCTGGATACAGGCCCCGCAGACCACGCACTTCTCCCGGTCGTGGACCGCCCTTTCCCCCTCGAGGTGCATCGCCCCGGTCGGACAGGCCTCGACGCACTCGGGGTCCTTGCAGAAGCGGCAGGTCTCGATCACGTCCCGCTCCTCCTCCCGGTAGACCCGGATCCGCCCCCGGCGGGGGTTGATCAGGTTGTAGTGTTTCAGCGAGCAGACCAGCTCGCAGATCCGGCAGCCGACGCATTCTTTCTGGTTGATCTTTCGCGGATCGGAAGGCATAAGCGCACCTCATTATGATGGATTGGGGCCGGTCGATTCTGACAGAGAGAAGATACTACAAAGACGGCCGGACGATCAAGGGGCGAAACTGCTTACTGCTCACCGCTAACTGCTTACTTTTCCCCACCTACCCCCGCTCGCGGGCCTGGATGGCCTCGAGAACCTTGTCGGGGGTGAAGGGGGTGCGGTGGAGGCGGACGTCGACGGCGTCGTAGATGGCGTTGGAGATGGCGGGGAGCGGTCCGCTGATGCAGATCTCGCCGACCGACTTGGCCCCGAAGGGGCCGGTCTCCTCGTAGGAGGGGACGAAGATGGTCTCGATCTCGGGGATGTCCCGGGTGGAGTAGATCTTGTAGTGGCCGTAGTTGGGGTTGAGCATCGCCCCCTTCCGGCTGAAGATATAGCGCTCGGTCAGGGCGTAGCTGATCCCGTTGATCAGGGCCCCGATCGCCTGGCCCCGGGCGAGGACGGTGTTGATCGGGGTCCCGCAGTCGATCGCCTGGACGTAGCGGAGCACCTTCACCTTCCCGGTCGCCCGGTCGACCTCGACCTGGGCGAAGTGGGCGGCGAAGGGCGGCGGCGATTCGGTGGAGGTCCGGGAGGCGACGGCGGCGATCTGGAACTGGTTTTCCTGGTAGAGGGCCCGGCTGCCGATCTCGGCCAGGCTGACCGACTTCTTCTTCGGGCCCCTCACCCGGCCGGAGTCGAGGGAGACCCGCCCTTCGTCCACCCCGAGCATCTCCGCCCCGACCTTCAGGATCTGGGCCCTGACCTTTTCGGCGGCTTCCTTGACCGCCATCCCCGAGAGGTAGGTGGTCGAGGAGGCGTAGGCCCCGACGTCGAACGGGGTGAGATCGGTGTCCGAGGAATAGGGCAGTATCGCCTCGGTGGGAACGGTCAGCACCTCGGCGGCGATCTGGGAGAGGACGGTGTCGGAGCCCTGGCCGATCTCGGTCGCCCCCATCAGGAGGTTGAAGGAGCCGTCCTCGTTCATCTTGATGAAGGCCGAGGCCATATCGATGTAGGGGATCGAGGAGCCCTGCATCATAATCGCCATCCCCAGCCCCCGCCGGTAGCGGCCGCCTCCCGGCCGGCCCCGGTTCTCCTTCCAGTCGACCGCCTCCGCCCCGGCCCGGATGCAGGCGGCCAGTTCGCAGGAGCCGATGTGGGGCTCGCCGAGGACCGGGCCCTCCCCCAGTTCCCGGAGGATCGGGACCTCGGCCCCGCCGGAGATCACGTTCCTCAGGTAGAAGTCCATCGGGTCCATCCCCAGCCGCTCGGCCAGGTCGTCCATCGCGATCGCGGTGGCCAGGATCCCCTGGGTGCCGCCGTAGCCCCGGTAGGCCCCGGCGACCGGGTGGTTGGTATAGACCACGTCGGAGGAGAAACGGAGGTTGGGGCAGCGGAACATCGGCAGGGTCCGGGTACCGACGTTGGAGGCCACGGTCAGGCCGTGGGAGCCGTAGGGTCCGGTGTTGGAGAGGGCGTAGAGGTCGATCGCGGTCAGCTCGCCGTCCTTCTTCGCCGCCACCTGGACCTTGGTGATCATATTGTGCCGCACCCGGGCCGAGATGAAGACCTCCCGGCGGGTCAGCCGCATCTTGGCCGGCCGGCCGGTCTTCAGGGTGATCAGGGCGACGTAGGGTTCGAGCACCACCTCCTGCTTCCCCCCGAAACCGCCCCCCAGCCGGGGCTTGATCACCCGGATCTTCCGGACCGGGATCTCCAGGGCCCGGGAGAGGATCCGCCGGCAGTGGTAGGGGACCTGGGTGGTGGAGATGATCTCCAGCCGGCCGTCGGCGTCGAGCCGGCTGATCGAGCAGTGGGGCTCCATCGCCGAGTGGCTGGCGGTCTGGTTCTCGAACTCGTCCTCCACCGTCATCTCGGCCTCGGCCACCCCCCGCTTGATGTCCCCGACCACCGCCTCGATCCGGGCGACCCGGTTCTTCTCCGGTTCGTAGGGAACGGGGATGGCGATCCCGCAGTCCTTCTCGTCGTGAATCACCGGGGCCGAGGAACGCATCGACTTGCGGGGATCGAGGATCGCCGGGAGGACCTCGTACTCGACCTCGATCAGCTTCAGGGCGTCCTCGGCGATCCGTTCCGTCTCGGCCGCCACCAGGGCCACCTTGTCCCCGACGTACCGGACCTTGTCATCGAGGATGAACTCGTCGTAGGGGGAAGGTTCGGGATAACCCTGCCCGGCGGTGGTGATCGCCACCCGGGGGACGTCCCGGTGGGTGAAGACCGCCGCCACCCCGGGGAGGGCCTCGGCCTTTTTGGTATCGATCTTCTTGATCCGGGCGTGGGCGTGGGGACTGCGAAGGAGCTTGCCGTGGAGCATTCCCGGGAAGGTGAAATCATCGGTGAACCGGGCCTGGCCCAGGGCCAGCCCGAGCCCGTCGACCTTCTCGACCCCGGAATTCACCTGGTGGAATTTTTCTTTCCCGGAACCGGTCATTTCTTCCCTTTCTTCCCGGAAGCGGCTTTCTTCTTTCC
>PWXJ01000244.1 GCA_003561965.1 PVC group bacterium | reverse complement strand
TTCGGCCGGGAACTGGAACTGCTCGGGGATGAGTCAATAATCGACTTGACCGGGGATATCCGGGAGGATATTATCCTCGCCATTCCTGTCAAACCGCTCTGCCGGGCGGATTGTCAAGGACTCTGCCCGATCTGCGGAGCGGACCGGAACCGGAAGGATTGCGGCTGTTACCGCGGTCCGGCGGATTCACCCTTCGACAAGCTGGATCGGGGCCTGACCGGGAATAACAGTAAATGAACTGCCGCCGCCGGCGGCGGAGAACCCGAGGATCAAGACCGTTATGCCAGTTCCCAAGAGAAAAACCAGTAAGAGCCGGAAGAACCGGCGCCGGGCCGGCAACCCCTTCCGGCTCGGCCGCCCCGTCCCCTGTCCCCACTGTCATCAGCCCCGCCCGCCTCACCGGGTCTGTCCGCATTGCGGATACTATAACGGCCGGGCGGTAATGTCGGGAGAAGAGGTCTGATCGGGTAATCGCTGACGGTTTTCTCCCTCGAGCCTGTTCAACCCCGGAAACGGATACCGGGCCGACTCTGGTCCACTCCGACCGGGAGACCAGAGGATATGACCGTGGAAACTATCGGGATCACCGGGACCGGTTACTACCTGCCGGAAAGGGTGCTGACCAACTTCGACCTCGAGAAGATGGTCGATACCTCGGACCAGTGGATTCTCGAGCGGACCGGGATCCGCCAGCGGCGGCTGGCCGCTCCCGGGGAGACGGCCTCCTCGATGGCCGAGGCGGCCTCCCGCCCGGCCCTGGCGGCCGCCGGGGTCGATCCGGAACAGCTCGACCTGATCATCCTCGGGACCTTCACCGCCGACCAGCCCCTCCCGGCCGCCGCCTGTCTCCTCCAGGCCCGCCTCGGCAATCATACCGCCGCCTGCTTCGATATCTCGGCCGCCTGCTGCGGGTTCATTTACGCCCTGGAGCTGGGGGAGAAGCTGATGCTGGGCGGCCGGTACCGGAACGCCCTGATCGTCGCCTCGGAAGTGCTCTCCTGCGTCACCGACTGGCAGGACCGCAACACCTGCGTCCTCTTCGGCGACGGGGCCGGGGCGGTGGTTCTCAGCAAGGGAGCCGGCGGCCACCGGATTCTTGACACCTATATCGGCGCCGACGGGGAGTACGCCTCCCTGCTCAAGGTGGAAGCCGGCGGTTCGGCCGTTCCGATCACCCGGGAGGTCCTCGACCGGAGGGAGCAGTACGTCCGGATGGAGGGCAACAAGGTCTTCAAGCTGGCGGTCTCCTCGATGGCCCGCTCCGCCCGGCGGGTGCTCAAGCAGGCCGGGGGGACCGCCGGGGAGGTCACCTGGCTGCTGCCCCACCAGGCCAACCTGCGGATTATGAAGGCGGTGGCCAAAAGCCTGAAGATCCCCGAGGAACGGGTTTACATCAACGTCGACCGCTACGGTAATATGTCCGGGGCGACCGTTCCGGTCGGACTGGCCGAGATGGACCATAACGGTGTCCTGAAACCGGGCGACCTGGTGTTGATGGTCGCCTTCGGCGGCGGCCTGACCTGGTCCGCCTCCCTGGTCAGGTGGTAAGCCGAATGAATTGAAACGCCCGGAAAATCCGGCGGGTCCGACATTCGCGGAGGAGAAAAGCTATGATGTTGAAAGATAAGAAAGCCGCCGTCACCGGCGCCGGCCGGGGGATCGGCCGGGCGATCGCCCTCGCCCTGGCCGCCGAAGGCGCCGACGTCGCCCTCCTCGACCTCGACGAGGCCGGGCTGAAGGAAACCGCCGCCCTGGTCGAAGAGACCGGCCGGTCGGCCCTGGCTGTTGAGCTCGACGTCTCGAAGTTCACCCCGGCGGCCGGGGCGGTGGATAATATTCTTGACCTCTGGGGTCGCTTGGATATAGTTGTCAATAATGCCGGGATCACCCGCGACGCCCTCCTGGTCCGGATGAAAGAGGAGGACTGGGACCGGGTGATCGCGGTCAATCTGAAAGGAGCCTTCAACCTGAGCCGGGCCGCAGCCCGCGGGATGATGAAACAGCGGTCCGGCTGTATTGTGAATATCGCGTCGGTCGTCGGCCTGATGGGCAACGCCGGCCAGGCCAACTACGCCGCCTCCAAGGGAGGACTGATCGCCTTTACCAAGTCCCTGGCCCGGGAGACCGCCTCCCGGGGGATCCGGGTCAACGCGGTCGCCCCCGGCTTCATCGCCACCGAGATGACCGGAAAGATCCCGGAAAAGCTCCGGGAGGAGATGGTCGCTTCCGTCCCCCTGGGAAGGATGGGGACGCCGGAAGACGTGGCCGGGGCGGTGGTCTTTCTGGCCTCGCCCGCCGCCTCCTACATCACCGGCCAGGTACTGGTGGTCGACGGAGGTATGCTGATTTAAGCGTCCTTAATAAGTCTTTGGCCCGCAAGCCGGAAAAAACCAACAGCGGTCCCCGTTGCGGGACCGCAAGTCAAGGAGGAGAAGCAATGTCGGAAGTAGCCCAGAAAGTGAAAGATATCATCGTGGAGCAGCTGGGAGTCAACACCGAAGAGGTGACAGAGGAGGCTTCCTTCATCGACGACCTCGGGGCCGACTCTCTGGATACCGTCGAGCTGGTGATGGCCCTGGAGGAGGCTTTCGATCTCCAGGTTCCCGATGAGGACGCCGAGAAGCTGACCACCGTCGGCGCCGCCATCAAGTATATCGAAGAGAATCAGAAGTAAATCTCCGGGAATCCCTCCCCCCGCCCCGGCCCGGCGGCCGGAGCTGGGGGAGGATGCTCCCCGGCCCTGGCGCCCTGACTGACCGGGGCCGGCGGACCGCCGGCCCGGCGAAGGCCGCCCGCCGCGGAACCGCGATCGCAGAGGAGGGAATTATGACTCCACGAAGAGTTGTCGTCACCGGGATGGGGGTTCTCTCTCCGATCGGCAACAGCGTTGACGGTTTCCGGGACTCTCTGGCCGCCGGCCGGGGCGGCATCGCCAGGATAACCGCCTTCGACCCGTCCGACTTCGCCAGCCGGATCGCCGGCGAGCTGAAAGACTTCGACCCCTCTCTTCATCTCGACCGGAAACAGATCAAGCGGATGGATCGCTTCTCCCAGATCGGGGTGATCGCCGCCGGCCAGGCCCTGGAGGATTCCGGACTCGACCTCTCCGGGGAAGACCTGACCCGGATCGGGGTTTACGCCGGCTCCGGGATCGGGGGGTTGAACACCATCGAAGCCCAGCACCGGACTATGCTGGAGCGGGGCCCCTCCCGGGTCTCTCCCCTCCTGGTCCCGATGATGATCATCAACCTCCTGCCGGGCCATATCTCGATGATCCACGGCCTCCAGGGGCCCAACCTCTCGGTGGTCACCGCCTGCGCCACCGCCACCCACTGTATCGGCGAGGCCCTCCTCGCCCTCCGGGCCGGGATGGCCGACGTCATCGTCGCCGGGGGGGCGGAAGCCTCGATCACCCCCCTCGGCCTGGCCGGGTTCTGCTCGATGAAGGCCCTGACCACCCGCAACGACGAACCGGAAAGGGCCAGCCGGCCTTTCGACCGCGACCGCGACGGGTTCGTCATCGCCGAGGGCGGGGGGATGCTGATCCTGGAGGAACTGGAGCACGCCCGGAAGCGCGGCGCCCGGATCTACGGGGAACTGGCCGGCTACGGCGCCACCGGCGACGCCCATCACCTGACCGCCCCCGCCCCCGACGGGGCCGGGGCCGCCCTCTGTATGAAGATGGCCCTGAAGACCGCCGGGATCAACCCGGAAGAAGTCGATTACGTCAACGCCCACGGCACTTCGACCGAGCTCAACGACCGTTTCGAGACGATGGCGATCAAGACCGTCTTCGGTGACCACGCCCGCCGGCTCGCGGTCAGTTCCACCAAGTCGATGACCGGCCACCTCCTCGGGGCGGCCGGCGGGGTGGAAGCCGTGGCCTGCCTGCTGGCGATCCGGGACGGCCTGATCCCGCCCACCGTCAACTACGAAAACCCCGAGGAGGGGATGGACCTCGACTACGTCCCCAACCGGGCCCGGGAAGCCGGAGTCGACGTCACCCTCAGCAACTCCTTCGGTTTCGGCGGCCACAACGGCACCCTGGTCCTGAGACGTTTCCGCGATTGATTAACCGGCAAGAGAGAAGCAACCCCGGAGCCAAGCCATGAATTATTTTCTCACCGAAGAACAGGAGATGATCCGCGAACTCGCCGCCCGGATCGCCGAGGAGAAGTTCAAACCGATCCGGACCGAGATGGACGAGAAGAGCGAGTTCCCCTGGGAGATGGTCAAGGTCTTAAGGGAGTCGGATATGTTCGGGATCTACCTCCCCGAGGAGTACGGGGGACTGGGCGGCGGGGTGATGGAGCTCTGCCTGGCGGTGGAGGAGCTGAGCCGGGTCTGCGGGGGGATGTCCCTCTCCCTGGCCGCCACCGCCCTGGCCACCTTCCCGATCCTCCTCTTCGGCAGCGAGGAGCAGAAGAAGAAGTTCCTGCCCCGGCTGGCCTCCGGGGAGTCCCTGGCCGCCTTCGCCCTGACCGAGCCGGAAGCCGGGAGCGACGCCGGGGCGACCAAGACCACCGCCGTCAGGGACGGCGATCACTACGTCCTCAACGGCACCAAGTGCTTCATCACCAACGGCTCGGTGGCCGAGATCGCCACCGTGATCGCGATGACCGACAAGAACAAGGGGAGCCGGGGGGCGAGCGCCTTCATCGTCGAGAAGGGGACCGAGGGCTTCTCGGTCGGCAAGGAGGAGGAGAAGATGGGCATCCGGGCCTCCTCGACCTCGGAACTGGTCTTCGAGGACTGCCGGGTCCCGGCGGAGAACCTGATCTCCCGGGAGGGGATGGGCTTCATCGTGGCGATGAAGACCCTCGACCAGTCCCGGCCCGGGGTGGCCGCCCAGGCGCTGGGGATCGCCCAGGGGGCCCTCGACGCTTCCCTGGATTACGCCCGTCAGCGGAAGCAGTTCGACCGGCCGATCATCTCCTTCCAGGGGTTGCAGTGGATGCTGGCCGATATGGCCGCCCGGGTCGAGGCGGTCCGGGCGTTGGTTTACGCCGTGGCCCGGGCGATCGACGGCGGGGAGAAGCGGGTCGCCAAGGAGTCGGCGATCTGCAAGCTCTTCGCCTCCGACGTGGCGATGTCGGTGACCACCGACGCCGTCCAGATTCTCGGCGGTTACGGCTATATGAAGGAGTACCCGGTCGAGAAGATGATGCGCGACGCCAAGATCACCCAGATCTACGAGGGCACCAACCAGATCCAGCGCGACGTGATCGGCACCCAGCTGATCCGCGAGAGCGCCAGCCGAAAAAGTTAAAAGTTCAAAGTTCAAAGTTAAAGGTGCCCGCGCGGCTCGTCACCAAGTGTCCTATAAGTCCTTTTGGTCCTTGGTGGAAAAGCCCGGTTAAATCCCGGTGCCCAGCGTCCTTTAAGTCCTTTTAGTCCTTTCAGTCCTTTCCCGGCCAATGAAAATCATCGTCGGCATCAAACAGGTCCCCGACACCACCGAGGTCCGGATCAACCCCGAGACCAACACTCTGATCCGGGAGGGGGTGGAGTCGATCATCAACCCCTTCGACCTCTACGCCATCGAGGAGGCGGTTCGGATCCGGGAGGGGCACGGGGGCGAGGTGACGGTGATCAGTATGGGCCCCCCCCAGGTCGAAGCGGCCCTCCGGGAGGCGATCTCCCTCGGCGCCGACAACGCCGTCCACCTCTGCGACCGGGCCTTCGCCGGGGCCGACACCTGGGCCACCTCCTACGCCCTGGCCCGGGGGATCCGGAAGCTCGGCGACTACGACCTGGTGATCTGCGGCAAGCAGGCGATCGACGGCGATACCGCCCAGGTCGGCCCGGGGATCGCCGTCGGCCTCGATATCCCCCAGCTCACCTATGTCAGGAAGATCGAGGAGATCGCGGACGGGAAGATCAGGGTCCAGCGGATGACCGAGGAGGGCCACCAGGTCCTCGAGGGGGAACTCCCCTGCCTCCTCACCGTGGTCAAGGAGATCAACGAACCCCGCCTCCCCTCCCTGAAGGGGAAGATGAAGGCCAAGAAGGCCGAGATCACCGTCTGGACCGCCGGGGAGATCGAGGCCGAGGACGAACTGATCGGCCTCGACGGCTCCCCCACCCAGGTGGTGAAGATCTTCTCCCCCCCGCCGCGGGAAGGCGGCGAGATCCTCCACGGCGAACCCGAAGACCTCGCCGACCGCCTGGTAACCGCGTTGGAGGAGAATAAGATTATATAGGGAGTAGGCAGTGGGCAGTGGGCAGTAGGTACAAGGCAGATTAATCTGTGTAATCTGTGGACCAAAAAAGGGGGCGAGGCGGGGGAAACGATTAGTGAAGATCAGCGAGGATTAGTGGTTAAAAAAGGGGACGAGGCGGGGGAAAAATTAGAGCAAATTAGTGTAATTAGTGGATAAAAAGAGGGAGAGGCGGGGGAACGATTAGTGAAGATCCGTGAGGATCCGTGGTTTTAAAAAGGGGGCGCGGCGGGGGATAACTCTGAAATAATTCGTGGATCAAGTTATGTCCGGGATAGAAATAATCACCGAAAAGTGCGTCGGCTGCAAGCTCTGCCTGAAGTCCTGCCCCTACGGGGCGATCTCGATGGAAGAGAAGCTGGCGGTGATCGATTACGACCTCTGCACCCTCTGCGGGGCCTGCGTCGGGTCTTGCAAGTTCGACGCCATCGTCCTCCGCCGGATCCGGGGCGGGACCGAGGACCTGGCTTCCTACCGGGGGGTCTGGGTGGTCGCCGAGCAGAAGGGCGGGGTGATCCAGTCCGTGACCTACGAACTGCTGGGCGCCGGCCGTTCCCTGGCCGACCAGCGGGAGGTCGAGCTGGCCGCCGTCCTGATCGGCGACAACCTGGAGAAGGCCGCCGCCGAACTGATCGAGCGGGGCGCGGACAAGGTGTACCTGGCCCAGGCCCCGGCCCTGGCCGAGTTCCTCGACGAGCCCTACTCCCGGATTCTCTCGAGGCTGATCCGGGAGGAGAAGCCGGAGATCGTCCTCACCGGGGCCACCGCCATCGGCCGCTCCCTGATCCCCCGGGTGGCGGCCGAGGTTTACACCGGCCTGACCGCCGACTGCACCGGCCTGGAGATCGACCCCGAACGGGGACTCCTCCTCCAGACCCGCCCGGCCTTCGGCGGCAACATTATGGCCACCATCGTCTGCGAGAACTACCGGCCCCAGATGGCCACCGTCCGCCACAAGGTGATGAAGGAGGCCGTCGCCGATCCCTCCCGGGAGGGGGAGATCGTCAGGGTCGAGGTGAAGGACCAGGACTGTCTCTCCCGGACCCGGTTTCTCGAAAACGTCGAGGAACTGGGCTACGCCGTCAATATCGCCGAGGCCGACATCATCGTCTCCGGCGGCCGGGGGGTGAAGGGCCCGGAAAATTACGGGATGCTCCAGGAACTGGCCCAGCTCCTCGGCGGCGCCGTCGGCGCCTCCCGGGCGGCGGTCGATTCCGGCTGGATCCCCTACTCCCACCAGGTCGGCCAGACCGGGAAGACCGTCCAGCCCAAGCTCTACATCGCCTGCGGGATCTCGGGGGCGATCCAGCACCTGGTCGGGATGCAGTCGGCCGAGACCATCGTCGCCATCAACCGGGACCCCGCCGCCCCGATCTTCACCGTCGCCGACTACGGCCTGGTCGGCGATCTCTTCGAGATCGTCCCCGCCCTGATCAAGCGGCTCAAGGCAAAAAAATAATTAAGGCAAAAATATAATTAGGCAAAAATATAATTATTGACACCACCAGATTTTCCGCTATCTTCTCTTGATTTACGATTCGCAGCGTCCTTTTGGGCCATTAAGTCTCCTTTTCGTCCTTGAAGTCCTTTAGGTCCTTTCTGGTAAAGCCGCCGCCGTTATGTATATTCTTGGCATTTCCGCATTCTACCACGACGCCGCCGCCGCCCTGATCCGCGACGGCGAGATCGTCGCCGCCGCCCAGGAGGAACGCTTCTCCCGGGTCAAGCACGACCTCGAGTTTCCCGCCCGGGCGATCGAGTACTGCCTGAAAGAGGCGGGGATCACGATGGAAGACGTCGATTACGTCGGCTTCTATGACAAGCCGCTGCTGAAGTTCGAGCGGATCCTCGAGACATACCTCTCCTACGCCCCGAAGGGATTCAAGTCCTTCCTCCAGGCGATGCCGGTTTGGCTGAAGCAGAAACTCCACATCCGGGAG
The DNA here is from genome assembly GCA_003561965.1 of PVC group bacterium. Lineage (GTDB taxonomy): Bacteria > Auribacterota > Erginobacteria > Erginobacterales > Erginobacteraceae > Erginobacter. Next base: position 4,661 of record PWXJ01000244.1, on the reverse strand, counting down.
CTGATCAGCAAGGAACTGGGGTTCCACGGCAAGAAGATCATCTTCCCCGAACACCACGAGTCCCACGCCGCCTCCGCCTTCTTCCCCTCGCCCTTCCGGGAAGCCGCCTTCCTGACCGTTGACGGGGTGGGGGAGTGGACCACCACCAGTTACGGGGTCGGGAAAGACAATCGGGTGGAGCTCCAGGCCAGCATTCGTTTCCCCCACTCCCTGGGGCTCCTCTACGCCGCCTTCACCTATTACTGCGGCTTCAAGGTCAACTCCGGGGAGTACAAGCTGATGGGCCTGGCCCCCTACGGCGAGCCGAAGTACGTCGACCTGATCAAGGATAACCTGATCGACATCAAGGAGGACGGCTCCTACCGGCTCAACGTCGATTACTTCGAGTACCCGGTGGGGCTGAGGATGGTGGGAAAGAAGTTCTCCCGGCTCTTCGGCCGGCCCCCCCAGCGGCCGGAGGCGACGATGACCCAGTTCTATATGGACTGCGCCCGCTCGGTCCAGGACGTCACCGAGGAGGTTCTCTTGAAGATGGCCCGGCACGTCCACCGGGAGACCGGGATGGAGAACCTCTGTCTGGCCGGCGGGGTGGCGTTGAACTGCGTCGCCAACGGCCGGATCCTGAGAGAGGGGCCCTTCAAGGAGATCTGGATCCAGCCCGCCGCCAGCGACGCCGGCGGGGCGCTCGGGGTCGCCCTCTTCGTCTGGCACCAGTACCTGGGCAACGAGCGGAAGGTGACGGAGGGCAAGGACTCCCAGAAAGGCTCCTACCTCGGCCCCGCCTTCGACAACCAGGAGATCGAGCACTTCCTGAAGGAGATCAAGGCCGATTACGAGTACGTCCCGGACGAAGAACTCCCCCGGAAGGTGGCCGACCTGATCCTCGAGGAGAACGTGATCGGCTGGTTCCAGGGGAGGATGGAGTTCGGCCCCCGGGCCCTGGGGGCCCGCTCGATCATCGGCGACGCCCGTTCCCCCCGGATGCAGTCGATAATGAACCTGAAGATCAAGTTCCGGGAGTCCTTCCGCCCCTTCGCCCCGGCGGTCCTCCGGGAGCGGGTGGCCGACTTCTTCGAGACCGACTACGCCAGCCCCTATATGCTCCTGGTCACCGACGTCCTTCCGGAGAAGCGGATCCCGATGCCCGATCCCGACCGGCTCGGCGGGCTGCTGGAGGAGCAGAAAGAACGGCTCCGCCGGGAAGTGAAGGAGCTCCAGGAGGTCAACCGGCTGGAGGACGCCGGGAAGGTCGAGAAGCAGATCGGGAACGAGGACTACCTCCGCTTCCGGACCATCATCCACCAGGTCCGCTCCGCGGCCCCGGCGATCACCCACGTCAACTACTCCGCCCGGCTCCAGACCGTGACCCGGGAGGACAACCCCGCTTACTACGACATCATCAAGATCGTCGACGAGCGGACCGGCATTCCGATCATCGTCAACACCTCGTTCAACGTCCGGGGCGAGCCGATCGTCTGCACCCCGGAAGAGGCCTTCCGCTGCTTTATGCGGACCAAGATGGATTACCTGGTGCTGGGGAACTTCGTCCTCGACAAGAAGAAGCAGCAGGAGTGGAAGGAAGAGTTCGACTGGATGGAGGAGTTCACCCTTGATTGATTTCAGTTTCACAACCGAGAAAAGGGATATCCGGCTCTTCTCCCGGATCGTCCCCTCGGTCCTGATTATCTGGGGGACGGTCAGCGGCCTGTTCATCCAGGACCCCCGCTGGACCGGGGTCGCCCACCTCTGGCTCTACGGCATCGCGGTGGTCCTCTTCTTCTGGGGGATGTTCTCCCCCTACACCCTCCGGCCGGTCTATATCGGCTGGATGTACTTCACCCGCTGCGTGGCCTGGCTGCTCACCACCCTGGTCCTGGGGCTGGTCTTCTTCATCGGGGTGACCGGGATCGGCCTGGTGATGCGGGTCCTGGGCAAGAATCCCCTCGACCGCAAGCTCGACCCCTCCGCCCCCTCCTACTGGATCAAGCACCAGCCCTACCGGTTCGACCCCAAACATTACGAGCGACAGTTTTAGCGTTGAGTCTGAGGAATAAATGTAGTTCACTGTAATCGCAAGCGCGAGTGAATCAATCTCGAATTCAGCCCGCCGTCATTGCGAGCGAAGCGAAGCAATCTCAAATTCAGCCCCCGTCATTGCGAGCAAAGCGAAGCAATCTCAATGGTTGATATGGAATAGCCCGCCGCGTTCCAGGCGACGCCCTCGGAGAACTAATTCAGATAATGAGCGCCGGATTAATTAAAGAACTCTGGGACTTTCTCCGGGTGAGAAAGAAGTGGTGGCTGATGCCGATCATCGTGATGCTGCTCCTGCTGGGGATGCTGATCTTCCTGACCACCAACCCCGCCACCTCTCCGTTCATCTACACGCTATTTTGATCCTGCCCTCCGGCCGTTGTTCTTCCCGCGCCCTCAAACGGACCCCTGCCGGTTTATTTATCCGCCGTAGCTTTAGCGAAGGCGGACCCGGCAGGTGAATCAGTTCCGTTTTCTTGCCGTCCGCCCCCCCGCCCAGACCCCTGCCGGTTCATCCGGCAGGTGAATCAGTTCCGGTTTCTTGTCGTCCTTGCCCCCCGCCCAGACCCCTGCCGGTTCATCCGGCAGGTGAATCAGTTCACTGATTACTGGTTACTGATTACTGATTACTGATTACTGCTTACTGATTACCATTCCCCACTCCCCCCTCCCCACATTAGGGAACACACTGGTACATCGTTTACCCCCTGGCCCCGCCGCAGCCGCCCTGAAGGGAGGCCGAAGGCCGACCAGAAGGGCGGCTGCGGCGGCCGCTCACAAGCCCAGGAAGCTGATTTGCTTCAGCCAAAAGACATTTCTCCTCTTAAAGAAGCTTCTTGATGACCTCAGAATCGCAGCTGCCCCCTCAAAGCCTAAACGCTCATCTTCTCGTAATAAGCATCGATCTCTTACTGTTATACCTCCCCAACAGGGGCATCAAGCACAAGCGATCATCAGCCTCTCGGGGATCAGGTACTGTTCACCCATCCAAAAGTGGAATGAAGTACTCGAACCAGAGGAAATCTGGGGGGATCTTCTTCCCCGCCAACAAGAGAGATTAAACTCCCTCCTCCGGGGAGAAGCGGACTATTGAAGCAACTCAGGGGACCATAAAACAAAAAGTGGGATACACGGCATTTCCTCTTTATACTTTCGTTTTTCCCCAAAAACGGAAGGAGGCGCCTATGTATCCCACGCCGTACTATAGCATGATTCGCTCGAAAAACCATATTTATGATTTCCGGCTTCATATGGCTCAGTCCGCTATGACGAAGGGGGTGAAACCCACTGCCAGGCTTTTTAAAACTTCGGCTCCTACAGTCCGAAAATGGCGGGATCGTTTTCAAAGACAGGGCCTCTCAGGACTCCAGGAGCTCAGTCGAGCACCTCATAGCTGCCCTCACAAGCTCTCGAAAGAAGATGAGGACTTTATCGTCAAGCTTCGCAAAAGACTCCCTGGTTACGGGGCTGAACATCTTAAGGACGAGTTCGATCTGCCCTGGGGAGTCAACTCGATCGCCAGGGTAATCCGGCAAAGGTGCCCCACCAGGATCCGGAAGAAGAAACACCAGAAGAAGAACGACCTCCGGCACATTAAAGCTGCTTACAAGCCTTACACCCGATACCAGATCGATACCAAATACCTCAACCCCTTGATTCTGAATTAACAGCCCAAAGTTAGATTTGAATTACACTACATGGTAAGATGCCGGCGTGAGCCGACGGAGGGAGCCCGTAGGGCGACCGTAGTCGGCTCACGCCGGACCCCGATAAAGGAGGATGCCATGAGTGTAAACGGTAACGAAACAACATCAGGGTCCCAACCTCCCCGGCGAAAAAGGCGGCGCCTCTCTCCCGAGAAGAAGTACCAGATCTTCTTGGAGACCCAGAGTAAGGACGCCCCGATTGGTGAAATTTTAAGGCGCGAAGGACTTTACTCCACAGATCTCGCCCGGATCCGCCAGCAGGTAAAAGAAGGTGCCCTCGATCGCTTGAAGCAACGTCCTGGGACCCGGAAGAAAACCATAGCCCTGGATCAATACCTCGTCCTGAAGAAGGAACTCGAAGAGAAGGAGCGGGTTCTGGCTGAGATGTCCGTCGATTTGGTGATCCTTCAAAAAAAAACGAATGGGGGTTCGTGGGAGAGATAAAGGGCCAGTGGCTTTCGGAGGAACAGAAGTTGGCGATCCTTGAGACAATCCAATGGGCTAAAGGATGCGGGGTGACGGAAACGCATTCCTGCGCCACGTGGCGAATCAACCGGCGGCGCGTAGGGCGCTGGAGGAAGGCTCTCAGTTCCGAAGACAGTCTTGCCAATAAAAAGCCGGGACCTATCCATCCCCTCCACCAGCTTTTGCCCGAGGAAAAAGAAGCCGTCCTGGAGATGGCCAAGGACGAAAAATACGTTGATTTGTCCCATCGCACCCTGGCGGTAACCGCCTGGGAGGAAGAACGTTTCTTCGTTTCCTTCTCTTCGGTGCAGCGCATTCTGTCCTCAGAAGATCTTTTGACTATGCGGGGCAATCATAAATTCCACAATGGCCGTTCCATTCCGCCCGTCCGCAAGGAATTAACCGGCCCAAATCAACGCTGGTGCTGGGATATCAGCTATCTGCGAACCTTTACCA